>JBJKPA010000092.1:0-10593 GCA_046706905.1 Gemmatimonadaceae bacterium | reverse complement strand
ACACCGACCTCTCCTTCCTCCACCAGGGCGTGAAGACGCGCGGCGCGCTGCCCCTCGTGCTGGGACACGAGATCAGCGGCTACGTCCGCGCCGTCGGCCCGGGCGCCGACGCGTCGCTCGTGGGCCGTGCGGTGATCGTGCCCGCCGTGCTCCCCTGCGGCGAGTGCGACCTCTGCCGGGCCGGCCGGCGCGCCGTGTGCCGGAACCAGGTGATGCCGGGCAACGACCGGCACGGCGGCTATGCGTCGCACGTGTCGGTGCCGGCGCGCTTCCTCTGCCCCGTGCCCGAGCGGCTGCTCGCCACGCACGACCTGTGGGAGCTGGCCGTGGTGTCCGACGCCGTGTCCACGCCCTTTCAGGCCGTGAAGAAGTCGGGCCTCGCCGCCGGCGACTTCGCGGTGTTCGTGGGCACGGGCGGCATCGGCGTGCACGGCGTACAGATCGCCTCGGCGGCGGGCGCGCACGTCGTGGCGGTGGACGTGAACCCGGCGCGGCTGGCGCAGGCCGAGGCCGCCGGCGCAAAGGGCACGCTCGACATCTCGGGTCTGAGCACGAAGGACGTGCGCAAGGCCGTGCGCGACCTCGCCGCGAAGCTTGGCGCGCCGGCGCACTGCTGGAAGATCTTCGAGACCTCGGGCACCAAGCCCGGCCAGGAGACGGCGTACGCGCTGCTCGGCTTCGGCGCCGTGCTGTCGGTGGTGGGCTATACGCCGGACAAGATCGAGATCTGCCTCTCCAACCTGATGGCGTACGACGCGGACGCGCGCGGCAACTGGGGCGCCGATCCGCTGGTCTATCCCGAGCTGCTGGAGTGGATCGCCGACGGCCGCATCGCGGTGAAGCCCTACGTCGAGCGGCACCCGCTGGCGGCGATCAACGACGTGTTCGAGGACGCGCACCACGGCCGGCTGACGCGGCGGGCGGTGCTGACCCCGGCGTGAGCCCGGAGGATTTGCCATGAAGGCGATCGACGTGTTGATGGACGAGCATCGCGTGATCGAGCGGGTGCTCGACGCGCTCGAGACCGCCGCCAGCCGGCTGGACCGCGGCGAGCCGGTGCCGGCGCAGTTCTTCCTCGACGCCGCCGAGTTCGCCTCGGGCTTTGCCGACCGGTGCCATCACGGCAAGGAGGAGGGCGTGCTCTTCCGGGCGATGGAGGAGCACGGCGAGCGGGCCGAGGGCGGCGCCGTGGGCATGCTGATGGACGAGCACGTCGAGGGACGGCGCTACGTGCAGCGGCTGCGCGACGCGGCCGCGGCGCTGGCCCGGGGCGATGCGACCGCGGCGCGCCGCATCGCGAGCACGGCGTACGCGTACTCGGGGCTCCTCCGCGAGCACATCGAGAAGGAGGACGAGGGCGTGTTCCCGATGGCGGCCGAGGTCATCCCGGCATCGGAACACGACGCGGTGCTGGCGCGGTTCGCCGACGGGTCGGAGGCCGATCCGGCGTCGGCCGAGTACGCGCGGTATCTCGCACTGGCCGAGCGGCTGGAGCGCGAGGCGGGAGCCGTCGCGAGCCGTTGAGCGCGGCGGCGGCGTCCCGACCCGCCGGGTCAGAACTTCACGACCACCGCGTTCGTCGAATCCGCCGGGAGCGTGCACTTCCGTCCGCAACCGACCAGGGCACGCACGCGAAAGGCGACCGCGCCCAGCCCGGCCGCTGACCGCACGGTGAACCGGAGCGTCGTGGCGTTCGCCCCCCATCGCATCGGCGTCCCTTTCCAATCGGATACCACGTTCGGCGCGGCGTCCGGGTTCGGCAACGGATTGGCCGGATGCAGGCCGTGCCACACGCCCATCCGTCCGTCGCGCGGATATCCCGCCAGCGCCTTGCCGGCCCCGTTCGCGCAGCCATTTGCCTTATTTAATACATCCTGACCCGGAACCGCCTGCCCACCCCCGTAGGATGCCTCCACGTCGTAGCCCTCCTGCCGCAGGGGATACGGCTGGCTGGGCACGGCGAGGCTGGCCGGCGCCCCGGCGGCGACGAGATAGGCCGTCGTGCACCCGCCGGACGTCGCGACCCGCTCGACCCGCAGCGAGTGCTCGAACCGCACCAGCGGGTCCTCGGAGCGCCCCTGCGCGGCCGCCGGGTTCGGGAAGGCGATCGTGGATCCCAGGACGACTGCGGCCACGGTTCGGACGATGGTGGCCGACTTCCCGCCGAGTTCAGGCATGGGGAGTTTCCTCGTTGAAAGACGCCGGCGTCGCCGGCGATGGTTGGTCCCGCGGGCGACAATGTGCGCGCCGCGTTACCACCACGCGTCAACGAGTCAACCTCGGCGCCGACAACCACTTCGGGGCATGCACAACGGGCCGGACCTCGCGCGAGGCCCGGCCCGTTGAGATCGCACCGGCGGAGCTCAGTTGCCGCCCGAGGGCACCACCGTGATCGTGATGCTCGACGGGTGCAGCCGGTCGTGATAGACCGCGTTGTCGGCCTTCACGCCCTTCGACTCGTCGTAGTTGTTCCCGCCGGTGTTCAGGTTGCGGTCGAAGCGCGGGAAGTTGCTGCTCGAGATCTCGAGCCTGAGCTTGTGCCCCGGCTTGAAGTAGTTGCTGAAGTCGATGGGCTGGAAGGTCACCTTGTACACCTTGCCCGGCTCCATCCAGACCTCGGGCTTGTCGTACCCGTCGCGGTAGCGCATCCGCTGGATGTTCTCGATCAGGTTGAATGCCCGCCCGTCGGGATACACGTCGTCGATGCGCCAGGTGAAGTCGGTGTCCTTGGCCTTGGACGACACGTAGAGCGTGACGGTGATCGGCCCGCTCATCTCGGTCCCCTGCGTGAACACCGGGGAGTCGTACACCAGCACGTCGTTGCGCGCCTCGATCGGGCGCTGGTCGAACGAGCCGAAGTGCACGGCGTTGCCCTCGCAGCACCCGCCGCCGCCGTAGGTCGGCACCGGATTGGCCGGATCGTAGACGTACCGGTCGGGGTGCGACGTGGCGGGCGCGGCATCGCCCAGCGAGCCGTCGCCGTACAGCGTGTTGGCGTGTCCCTCGCTGCGCAGGAAGAACGTCTTCGGCTGGGCACCCGGGGGCGGCCAGGTGGGCGAGGACTTCCACTGGTCGAGCCCCACCACGTAGTAGCGCACCTTGGGGTTCGCGGTGAGCACGTCGTTCGGCTCGCCCTTCAGGAAGTGGTCGAACCAGTCGTACATGAAGCCGTTGTAATCGAACCGCGCGTCGCCCACGTCGAGGTCGCCGATCATCGTGTTCTTCGTGGCGCGCGTGTACTGACAGTGGAGCACCGGGGCGATGATCGCGTACTGCTCGTTCGCCACGTCACCCGGCGCGTGCTGCCGCACCCAGTTGTATGCGGCGAGGTTGGGCGAAATGGACACGTCGTACCAGCTCATGAACCAGAGGCCGGGCTTGGCGATCGGCATGCTGTCGTTCCACAGCCCGCCCCGGTACCAGGCCGGATCGTTGGGCGCGCGGGCGATCATGTTGCCGCCCGTGGCCACCGGCATCTTCGTGTCGAAGATCCCCGGCGGGCCGCCGATCGAGCTGATGATGCTGTCCTCCGGCAGGTGCCAGAGCTGCGCCGACCAGTCCACCGGCGGCATCTGCGGCGCGAGATCGAACATCTTGCGGGCCAGCGTGATGTCGGCCTGCGGCGTGCCCGGCGGGAGCATCGGGCGGACCTGGTTCTGCTCGCCGTACAGCCAGTCGATGAACAGCATCTGCACGGCGCCGCCGCGATACCAGTTCCCCTGCTCGTAGTACGGCCCCACGCGTCCCACGCCGGCGCCGAACCCCTGCACGTTGAAGGTGCCGAGCCCGGGGTCGTTCTCCGTCACCACGCCGAGCTGCCACTCGGCGGTCGACGAGCAGCCGGTGAGGCCGACCTTGCCGTTGGACCAGGGCTGGCTGGACATCCACTGCACCTCGTCGGAGCCGTCGGTGCGCGGCGGGCCGAGGATGTCGTAGTTGCCCTCGGAATAGAAGTGGCCCCGCTCCTCCATCTCGACGTAGGCGTAGCCCCGCTGCACGGCCTCCAGCTCGCGGCTCATGTCGCGCGGCGCGCCGAGCTTCACGTCCCACCAGTTGAAGTTGTAGGGCGTGCGCACGAAGATGATCGGATAGCGTTTCGACGTGTCCTTGGGGCGGTATACGTCGGCCAGCATGCGCTTGCCGTCGCGCATCGGGACCATCACGCTGCGGTCGATGATCGCCACCGCTTCGAGCTGGTGCTCGATTGCGTTGCGGCGGGCGATGAGCGCGGCCTGGGAGTTGGGCTGCTGGGCCCGGAGCGCCGCGGGCGCGAACAGCGCGAGGGCGACGGCCAGCGGGAAGGCGAGCCCACGAGGGGCGCGGGCACTGCGGCACCTGACCATAGGGGGGTCCTCGAAGGGAACGGGACCCTCTAGCATGTGCCCCGGTCACGCCGGGGGCAAGGACGGAGCCCGAGGGCCCCGCGTCAGCTCATCGGCTCGGCGTGGTCGAGCTTCCACCGGGCGTGGGAGGCGCACTCGGTGCACACCGCGCGGCCGTCGCCGTACAGCACCATCTCCACTTCGCGGCCGCAGGTCGGACACGCCGCCTGGACGGTGCGGAGCCCGTCCAGGGGCAGCCCGTTGCGCACGAGCAGCGACACCATGGCGTCGGGGCCCACGGCGCCCAGCGGGCAGAGCGCGCCGGTGCACTTGTCACCGACCTCCAGGCAGATGACCTCCGAGTCGAGCAGCGTCGCCTGCCCGTCGTGCGTGGGGTCCTCCGTGATCACGAGGTTCACTTCCCGGTCGCAGGCGTTGCAGAACAGCCGGTGGGTCCTCATGGCGCCCTCCCCTTCTCAGGTCAACGGTATGGCGTTCGCTCCCGGCATGAATCGGCGCGCGAGCGCGGTCGCCGCATCGCGCGACAGGCCGAACCCGGACGTCGAGGCCGCGTCGGCGTCGATCGCCCGATCGCCGATCACGGTGTTGCTGTGCACCGGCGTGCGCCGCGGCGCCGCCGTCTTGGGATCCATCAGGTGGTCGTAGCGCACGCCGCGGTAGCGGAAGAAGCGCTCGTAGTCGCCCGAGGTCGTGACCGCGCGGTCGGCCACCTGCAGCGTGGCGATCACCGCCGAGAGATCGCGCGGATCGCGGATCCCGACGGTCCACGGCTCGCCCTCGGGGGAGTTGCCCAGCGCGTACAGGTCGCCGCCGACGGTGGTGATGGCGTGCTTGACGCCCAACCGGCGCAGCGCGGCGGTGGCGCGGTCGATGCCGTACCCCTTGGCGATGGCGCCGAGGTCGAGGTGGATGTCGCGGTCGTAGAACCGGATCGCGGGCTGTCCGCGCAGCGTCGAGACGTCCACCTTGCGCCAGAAGTGGCGCCCGGCGAGCCGCACGACCTGCGACTCCGGCGGCGGCACGTGGCGGTGCAGCACGTCCCACAGCTCGGAGACCTCGCCGATGGCGGGATCGAACCGGCCGTCGCTGGCCGACGCCCACTCGAGGGCGCGGCGCACGACCATCGCCGTCTCGGGCGTGACGAACACGCCGTCGTGGGCGGCGGCGAGGTTGGCGCGTCCGATGTCCGACGTCGGCACGAAGCGCGTCATCGTCCGCTCGACCCAGCGCAGCTCGCCGATCGCGGCGTCGATGGCGTGCTCGGCGAAGTGCACGTCGGGGTGGGCGACCTGGATCTCGGCGATCGTGCCCATGACGGGGATCGTGCGCTTGGTGGTCGCGATGCCGCGGCGCAGGGACCAGGGCAGCGTGAGCCCCACGAACACGCCGGTCCCGATGGTCAGGAATTCGCGCCGGCCCACGGTCCGGCGGGGCGACGGGTCAGACGACATGGTGATCTCCTTCGTTCCAACGATCGCAGGAGCCGCCGGAGCAGCCCTCGCAGTGACCGGTGCAGGCCCGGTGCGGTACCAATCCGTAGATCGCGAACAGCACGACCGCGACCAGTATGCCGATGATTTCCTTTGTCATCCCGCTGTCCCCATGCCGGCAAAGCCCATGAACGCCATGGAGAGGCACGACGCGATCACGAGCACGAGGCCCATGCGGCGCGCCACCATCGGAATGTTCGACAGCTCCGTGCGCTCGCGGATGGACGCCATGAGGGAGAGCGCCAGCGTGAGCCCGGCGCCCGCGCCCAGCGCGAACACCAGCCCTTCCATGAACGTGTAGCCGCGGCTGGTCTGGAACAGCGCCAGCCCGAGAATGGCGCAGTTGGTGGTGATGAGCGGCAGGTAGATGCCCAGCTGCCGGAAGAGCACGGGCAGGTACTTCTTCACCGCCATCTCCACGATCTGCACGACCGACGCGATCACCACGATGAAGGCGATCGTGCGCAGGTACGGCGTCTGGGCGAGCACGAAGGTGTTGAGCACCCACACGCTCACCGCGGTGAGCACGAGCACGAAGGTGTTGGCCAGACCCAACCGCCACGCCGTCTCGACCTTGCCCGTGACGCCGAAGAACGAGCACAGGCCGAGGAACATCACGAGCGTGAAGTTGTTGACCAGCATCGTCGAGATGAAGATCCACGACAGGTCTCTCATGCGGCGATCCTCCCCGCCACCAGCGCGCGCCGCGCCCGGCGCTTCTTGAGTTCCATCACGTAGGCCACCCCCAACAGCGCGATGCCGAGCGCCAGGAATCCGCCCGGCGGCAGCATCATGAACACCCAGGGCTCGAACCGCGGACCGAACAGCGGATGGCCGAGGAGCGTGCCGTTCCCCAGCACCTCGCGGATCGTGCTCAACAGCGACAGCGAGAGCGTGAAGCCCAGCCCCATGCCGATGCCGTCGGCCAGCGCCCGCTTGACCGGCACCTTGGCGGCGAACGCCTCGGCCCGGCCGAGCAGCAGGCAGTTGGCCACGATGAGCGGAATGAAGGGCCCCAGCGCCTTGCGGATGTCCGGGAAGGTCGCCGCGAGGATCATGTCGGCCAGCGTCACGAAGGTCGCGATGATCAGGATGTACGAGGTGATGCGCACCTCGTTGGCGATGTACTTCCGGAACAGCGAGACGAAGAGCCCGGAGCCGACGAGCACGAACGTCGTCGCCAGCCCCATCGCCAATCCGTTGGCGAGCACGTTGGTGACCGCCATGGTCGGGCACATGCCGAGCAGCTGCACGAGCACCGGATTCTCACGGCCGATGCCGCGCCAGATGTCGGCGAGCACGGTTGCCGGCGGCGGCGCGCCCGGAATGAACTCGGGCGTGTCCGGCGGCGGCGCGCCCACCGGCTCCGCGATTGGAACGGTTGTCACTGCTGCCCTCCACGATCGTAGGCCTGGAGCAGCGGCCGCCACTTGGCGACCGCGTCGTTGATGATGCGCAGCACGGCGCGCGACGAGATCGTCGCCCCCGTGATGGTCTGCACCTCGTTCGGGTTCGCGGGGGGACGCTTCACGCCCTCGAGGGGCGCCACGCGCCCCGGGAACTGGCGCGTGAAGTTCGTGTCGGTCTCGATGCGCTGGCCGAGCCCGGGAGTCTCCTGCTCGTCCAGCACCTTGTAGCCGGTGAGCGTGCCGGTCGCGGGGTCGAAGCCGATCATGAGGGTGATCAGCTCCTGGAACCCGGGCTCGGCGGCCGTGATGGCGACGCCGATGCGCGCCCCGGCGCGGTCGTAGCCCACGTAGGCCTTGGGCGTGTTGGCGATGTCGGCCCCCGCCGGGAGCTTGGCGGTGAGCGCCTTGCCGATCAGGTACAGCGTGTCCCACCGCGCCGGCTCCTTGAGCACCTCGCGCACGGCGGCCGCCTCCTGCTCGGCGGCGTGCTTCTCCACCGCGGGCAGCGTGAGGTTGTACACCGTGACGATGAGCCAGCCGGCCGCGGCCCCGGCGATGATCAGCGTGAGGAGCAGCTTCCACGCGGGGGTGTGCTTGCTCTCCAGCGGCGGCGGAGCCGGGGTGTGGCAGCTGGGCGCGACGGAAGAGCTCATGCGGCCTTCCTCCTCACCGTGCCGAACACGCGCGGCTGCGTGGCGCGGTTGATGAACGGCACCAGCGCGTTCATGAACAGGATCGCGTACATCACGCCCTCGGGCAGCCCGCCCCAGATGCGGATCACGACGACCAGCGCGCCGATGCCGACGCCGAACACCCACCGCCCGAGGTTCGTCACCGGCGACGTCACCATGTCGGTGGCCATGTACACGGCGCCCAGCATCAACCCGCCGGAGAACACCATGAACATCGCGCCGGGCTTGTGCGGGTCCAGCAGGTGGATGACGGCGCTCAGGACCGCCACGGTGAGCACGATGCTCACCGGGATGCGCCAGTTGAGATAGTTGCGGATGGCCAGATAGGCGCCGCCGGCGATGATGATCAGCGCCGCCGTCTCGCCCACCGACCCGCCGGTGTTGCCGAGGATGAGATGCGAGAGCGCGGTACCCTTGCCCTCGAACTTGAGCAGCCCGAGCGGCGTGGCCGAGGTCACGGCGTTCACCACCGGATGCGTGAACGGCGCGGCGAACAGGTCGCCCTTGAGCGACCAGAAGCCGCCGCCCACGGTGGGCCAGGTGGTGATCGCCACCGGGAACGCGCCCTGCAGGAACGCGCGCCCGACGAGCGCCGGGTTGAACACGTTCTGGCCGAGCCCGCCCCACACGGCCTTGCCGAAGCCGATCGCGAACGCGCCGCCCACGAACACCATCCAGAGCGGCATCCCCGCGGGAAGCGTGAGCCCGAGCAGGATCCCCGTGATCGCCGCCGAGCCGTCGCCGAGGGTGCCGCGCCGGCCGAACACCCGCTCGGCGGCGATGGCGCCCAGCGTGGCCGCGGCGCAGACGAGCAGCGCGCTGACCCCGAAGAACCAGGCCGACGCGATGAGGACGGGCACGAGGCTGTACACCACGTGCCACATGATGTGCGGCGTCGTGTCGGCGGGCTTGAGGTGCGGCGACGCCGTGACGATCAGCCGGTCGGGTACCGAGACGGAGGGGGGCGCGCTCATTGGACCGTCGCCAGTTGGCGCCGCAGCGCCGCCTTGGCCCCCTGGAAGAGCTGGGCCAGCGGGATGTTGGACGGACAGACGAACGCGCACGACCCGCAGAGCATGCAGTCGGCGAGATGCATTTCCGACATCGTGTCGTAGCGGCGGGCCAGGGCCAGCTCGCCGAGCGTGGACGGATTGAGGAACACCGGACAGGCGTCGAGGCAGTGCCCGCAGTGGATGCAGGGCCAGGTCTGCTCGGCGCGCGTCTCCTCGCGCGCCAGCACGACCACGCCCGTGGTGCCCTTCACCACCGGCGCGTCGAGGTTCCCCTGCGCCTGTCCCATCATCGGCCCGCCGATGATCACCTCGGTCGCTTCGGCCGTGACGCCGCCGCAGAAGGCCAGCAGGTCGCGCAGCTTGGTGCCCACCGGGACGATCAGGTTGGCCGGCTTGCGCAGGCCGTGCCCGGTGACGGTCACGATGCGCTCGACGAGCGGGAGCCCCGTCTCGAACACCTCGGCGATCGCCGCCACCGATCCGACGTTCTGCACGACGACGCCCACGGTGACCGGGAGCTTGCCCGAGGGCACCTCCACGCCGGTCACCGCCTTGATCAGCATCTTCTCGGCGCCCTGCGGATACTTCACGGTGAGCGGGAGGATCTCGATGTCGAGGTCGGCGGGTTTGGCGGCGATCATCGCCGCCACGGCGTCGGGCTTGTTGCGCTCGATGCCGACCACGCACTTGGTGACGCCCAGCGCGTGCATCATGACGCGGATGCCGAACATCACGCGGGGCGCGTACTCCACCATCGTGCGGTGGTCGGAGGTGAGGTACGGCTCGCACTCGGCGCCGTTGATGATCAGCGTGTGGACGGTGTGGTCCTTGGGCGGGGCGAGCTTGACGTGGGTGGGGAAGGCGGCGCCGCCGAGGCCCACGACGCCGGCCTGCTGCACGGCCTTCACGACCTCGTCGGTGGAGAGCCCCTCCCACCGCGGCACGAGCCGCGGGCGCGGGATGTGCGGCGCGTACCGGTCCACCTTGAGCCGCACGGCCTGGGCCATCGAGCCGTCGGGGTGCGGCCACCAGTCCACGTCCGCCACCGTGCCGGCGGCCGAGGCGTGGATGGGGACGGACATGAAGCCGTCGGCGTCGGCGATCGTGTCGCCGCGCTCGACGTGGTCGCCGACCTTGACGCGCAGGATGGCCGGCTTGCCGGCGTGCTGCCGGAGGGGAAGCACCAGCTCGTCGGGATACGGCATGCGCCGGATCGCGAGCCCGTTGGTCAGCTCCTTCTCTTCCGGCGGATGAACGCCGTGCCGGAATCCGAGTGAGATCGCCATCGCCGGCTCAGTTGAACTTGGCGCCGCGCTTCACCCACTTCTCCAGGTCCTTCTCCTTCGGGTTGAGCGGCGTTCCGGGATGGATGATCGACACGGGGCAGCGCTCGGCGGCTATCACCAGTTGCTGATAGGTGCCCGCGCTGGCGTCCTTGACGTATGCCTGCTTGTCGGCGTTGTAAGCGAACATCTTCTTGTTCAGGTTGGTGCACTCGTTGCAGCTCGTGCAGCGCGCCGAGTCGATGTAGGCCTCGAGCGCGAGATCGTCGTCGTCCTCCTCCTCGGTGGCCACGGTGGCCGTGCCCACGGTCACGGGCTCCGGGGCGGCGACCGGTGGGGCCGCGGCGGGCGCCTGGGCCGGCG
>JBJKPA010000091.1:0-7274 GCA_046706905.1 Gemmatimonadaceae bacterium | reverse complement strand
GTTCATGATCGCGTTGAACACCATCGTGTAGCTGGCGATCGTCTCCCCGCGATACACCGGGTTGTTGGCGAACAGCACCACGTGCCCCTGCCCCAGCGGATCGTCGATCACCATCGCCCGCTGCGCGCTTCCAGACCGCGCGGGGGATGAAATGATTTGACTAGTCTGACTAGAATCGCTATGGTTCGGGCATGCGCACGACGTACTCCTTGTACGAGGCCAAGGCCCGGCTCTCCGCCATCGTCCGCCAGGTGCGCGAGGGACACTCGGTGATCGTCACCGTCCACGGCGAGCCCGCGGTCGAGATCCGGCCGGTCGGGCCGCCGCCCGCGGATCTGGCCGCACGCATCGAGGACCTCGTGCAGCGGGGGACACTCGTCGAGCCGCGCGACCCCGGGGCGCCACTGGCCGTCGGCCCGCGCAAGCGCGGCGCGCTCAAGCGGTTCCTGGTCGAGCGGGACGAGTGAACGTCGCCTACGTGGACACGTCGTGTCTCGTCGCACTGGCCTTCAACGAAGCCGGAGCTTCGGCGCTGGCCCGGCGGCTCGGCCGGTTCGATCGCCTGGTGGCGTCGAACCTCGCCGAGGCGGAGCTGCGCGCGGCGTTCGTTCGCGAAGGACGGACCGGGGCTCCGACGGCGCTGGATCGGCTCTCCTGGATCGTGCCGGACCGTCCCCTCTCGCCCGAGATAGCGCGGGTGCTCGCCGCCGGCTATGTGCGCGGCGCCGATTGCTGGCACCTGGCCACGGCGCTGTACCTGGCCGCAGATCCCGAACAACTGGCGTTCCTGACCCTCGACCGTGCGCAGGCCACCCTCGCCCGGGCCCTCGGATTCAAGTAGCCAGGTGAATCCCCGTTCCACCGGGGGAGCATTTCCTTGCCCCGGAGTCGTTTGAGGGGCATGTTTTCCCATCGGCCGCCCCCGTTTCGCCCGCCCCCGCCCGCAATCGGCGGCCGTACGAAACATCGCCCGCACCCGCAATCGGCCGACTGGTCGACGAGGACCGTGTTGTGACCGCATTCCGACGGCGAACCACGTGGTGACCGCAGAGATCCCCGCACGCCCGACCGCGGCGGTCGCGGCCGTGGACCATCGGTCGTGACCGGCCTCCCTGATCGCCTCGTCGCGGCTCTCGCGGCCCGCTACCGCATCGAGCGCGAGCTCGGCGTGGGCGGCATGGCCACCGTGTACCTCGCGCACGACCTCCGGCACGACCGGAAGGTCGCCCTCAAGGTGCTGCGGCCCGAGCTCGCCGCCGTCATCGGCGCCGAACGGTTCCTCAGCGAAATCAAGACCACGGCCAACCTGCAGCACCCGCACATTCTCGCGCTGTTCGATTCCGGTGAGGCGGGCGGCTTCGTGTACTACGTGATGCCGTACGTCGAGGGAGAGTCGCTGCGCGACCGGCTCGATCGCGAGAAGCAGCTCTCGGTGGACGACGCCCTCCGGATCGCCACCGAGGTGGCGGACGCCCTGGAGTATGCGCACGGCCACGGCATCATCCACCGCGACATCAAGCCCGAGAACGTGCTCTTGCACGGCGGGCACGCGATGGTGGCCGACTTCGGTATCGCGCTGGCGGTGAGCCGCGGCGACGGCGCGACGCGCATGACCGAGACGGGCATGTCGCTGGGCACGCCGACGTACATGAGCCCCGAGCAGGCGATGGGCGAGAAGGAGATCACGGCGCGCAGCGACGTCTACGCGCTGGGGGCGATGCTCTACGAGATGCTCGCCGGCGACCCGCCGTTCACCGGCTCCACGGCGCAGGCGATCGTGGCCAAGGTGCTGACCGCGGAGCCGGCGTCGCTGGTCGAGCAGCGCCACACGGTGCCGCCGCGCGTGGAAGCGGCGGTGCTCCGGGCGCTGGAGAAGCTGCCGGCCGACCGGTTTGCCACCGCGGCGCAGTTCGCGGCGGCACTGACGGACGTGTCAGGTGCCGCGGCCGACCTGGCCACCGGCCGCCGCGCCGCCACCGTGAAGTTGCGGCGTTCGCTCGGCTTCCCCGCGGTGGCGGGCGTCGTGCTCGCCGCGCTCGTCGTCGGCGTGGTGGGCACGACGCTGCTGCTCCGTGGGCGTGGTGTCGACAACGCCACGGCGCGCGTGATGCTCGAGTTTCCGGCCAACGAGCAGCCGGGATACGGATCCGTGGCCGCGCCCATGCTGGCGCTGAGCCCCGATGGCGGCGGCCTGCTCTACTCCGGCACCGGGGTGAACGCTCAGCCGCAGCTCTGGCTCCGCCGGTGGGATCGCCTGGGGGCTACCCGATATTCGCAAACGCTGAGCGGGGCCTGCTGTTCGGCATTCTCGCCGGGCGGCGATTCGGTGGCCTACCTGGCCCCGCCCCACACGCTGCAGGTCCTGCCGTTGACCGGCGGATTCCCCACGACGGTCGCGGATTCCGGAATCACGTCGGTGTCCGACATCGGTGGCGGGGTGGATTGGGGGTCGGACGGCAACCTTTACGTGAGCGGCCTGAAGGGCTTGCTCCGCGTCTCACCTCACGGCGGCACGCCCGAGGTCGTGGCGCCGTTGGACGCGCAGCGCGGCGATCTTCGCTATCTCTGGCCGGCCGTGCTTCCCGGTGCGCGGGGCGCGCTGATCTCGGTCGTTCCGGCGTCCGATCCGACCAGCATGGACCGCGTGGCGATCGGCGTCGCGGACTTCCGTACGGGGAAGGTGACCCTCATCCTGCAGGGGACACGGGCCATCTACGCCCCCACCGGCGACGTGCTCTACTCCAAGGCGAATGGCGTGCTCTGGGCGGCTCCATTCGACGTGAAGTCGATGGCCATTACCGGTCCGGCGCGCGAGTTGGGGGACACGCTCGCCGTCGATAAGAACGCCTACGGGGACCTGTCGCTCTCACCGGGCGGCACGCTCGCCTACGTCAAGGGTGTCGTTCAGTCGTACCGCCTGATGTGGGTGAATCGGAACGGCGACGCGACGCCGGTGGCGAGTGACCTGGTCGACAACGGGGTCGACTCTCCGGCGCTTTCCCCGGACGGGAAGCGCATCGTCGTCGCCATGGCCGGATCCGACGGCAAGTTCAGCCTCTGGTTGAAAGCGCTGGACGGGAGTCCGAAGGTGCGCATCACCTTCGACGGGACCACCAACTGGCGCGCCGCGTGGCGGCCGGGCACGAACCAGATCTCGTATCTTTCCGATCGTGAGAAGATCGGCGCCACGAGCCTGCGATTGTTCCTGTTGAACCTCGATGCGCACGGCGGCGTCACGCAGCCGGATCTGCACGACCCGCGCGCCATCGGTGGCGCCGTCTGGTCGCCCGACGGCAAGTGGCTGGTGTTCCGCACCGACAACCAGGAGCCCGGGACCGGCGACATTCTGGCGATCCGGCCAGGCGTCGATACCGCGGCGCGCGCCCTGGTTGCCACACCGGCCGAGGAAATCGGGCCGGCGATATCGCCCGACGGCCATTGGATGGCGTACAGCTCCGACGTATCGGGCCGGCGCGAGATCTACGTGCGCGGCTTTCCCGACGCCGCGGGCACGCCGTACCAGGTGTCCACGACGGGAGGCACGAATCCGGAGTGGAATCCGGACGGCAAGGAGCTGTTCTTCATCGACGCCGCCAGCAACATGGTGTCGGTGCCGGTCATTCCCGGGCCGGCGTTCCAGGTGGGGCAGCCACAAGTGCTGTTCGCGGCCGGGAGGTACCACCTGAACGCATATTCCCGGGAGTACGCCGTCACGCCCGGCGGTCAGCGTTTTCTCATGATTCAGGGAACCAACGGCGACGCCGTGCACGTCGTCGTGGTGTTCCACTTCCTGAACGAGCTGAAGCGCCGGATGGCCGGCCGATGACCGCCTACTACACCAATCGGGTGCGCTCCGTGCGTGCGCATCCTGTGGAGATCCAATCATGATGCACCGCTCTGCCCACCGTCGTTCCCCCCTCACGCTCACCCCCGCGATTCTCGCGACGCTCGCCGCGCTGGCGCTTCCCGCCGCCGCACACGCCCAAAACGCGAAGACACCCGCGCCCCTGTCCGCGCTCCGCTGGCGGAGCGTGGGGCCGTACGTCGGCGGGCGCGTGGTCGCCGTGGCCGGGGTGCCGAGCAGGCGGAACCTGTTCTACATGGGCGCGGTGGACGGCGGCGTGTGGAAGAGCACCGACTACGGCAACGTCTGGACCAACATCTCCGACAGCACGCTCTCGGGCTCGAACAGCATCGGCGCCATCGCGGTCGCGGCGTCCAACCCGAAGGTGATCTACGTGGGCACGGGCGAGAGCGACATCCGCGGTGACATGATCACGGGCGACGGCGTGTTCCGCTCGGCGGACGGGGGCAAGACCTGGCACGCGGCGGGGCTCGAGGACACGCACACGATCAGCAACCTGATCGTGGATCCCCGCGACCCCGACGTGGTGTACGCCTCGTCCATGGGCCACGTGTTCGTGCCCGGCACCCATCGCGGCGTGTTCAAGACGACCGACGCCGGCAAGACCTGGAAGCGCGTGCTGTTCGTGAACGACAGCACGGGCGTGGTGAATCTGGTCATGCAGCCCGGCGCCCCCGACGTGCTCTACGCGGCGGCCTGGCAGGCGCAGCGGACGCCCTGGTCGCTCTCCAGCGGCGGCGCGGGGAGCGGCATCTACAAGTCCGTTGACGGCGGCGAGCACTGGACGAACATCTCGCGCAATCCCGGCCTGCCGCACGGCATCCTGGGCAAGATCGGGATCGCGGTCGCCGCCAGCGCGCCCAACGTGGTGTACGCGGCGATCCAGGCCAAGGAGGGCGGCGTCTTCCGGTCGGAGGACGGCGGCAACACGTGGAAGCGGGTGAACCAGCAGTGGAAGCTGCGGCAACGCGCCTTCTATTATATGGCGATCTTCGTGGACCCCCAGAATCCCGACGTCGTGTACATGCCCGAGGTGGATGCGCTGTACGTGTCCCACGACGGCGCGAAGACGTTCACCACGCTCCGCGCGCCGCATGGCGACCACCACACGCTATGGATCAACCCCCGGCATCCGAGGATCCTGCTCGAGGGCAACGACGGTGGCGCCACGGTCACGACCGACGGCGGCAAGACCTGGAGCTCGGAGCACAACCAGCCGACCGGGCAGTTCTACGACGTCAACATCGACGACCGGTTCCCCTTCCATCTGTACGGCGCGCAGCAGGACGAGGGCTCGACCGAGGGACCCAGCGCGTCGTTCAACGGGGAGATCACGGCCAGCGACTGGAAGACGTCGGCCGGCGGAGAGAGCACGCCGAGCGTGCCCCAGCCGGGGAATCCGAAGATCACGTACGGGGCCGATTATTACAGCCTGTTCATGCAGTACGACGCGACCACGGGTGAGTTCAAGAGCATCAGTCCGTGGCCCTACTACCGCGACGCGGCGTCGTCGGCCGAGCTGGAGTACCGGTGGGCGTGGACCCATCCCATTCTCTTCTCCCCGAACGATCCCAACGAGCTGCTGGTCGGCTCGCAGTACGTCATGCGCAGCGACGACCATGGCGCGACGTGGAAGACGGTCAGCCCCGACCTCACGCGGAACGACCCGGCGACCGAGGCGCCCTCCGGCGGTCCGATCGACATCGACCAGTCGGGCGCCGAAGTGTATCCGTCGGTGTCGGCGCTGGCCGTCTCGCCGCGCGACAACAACGTGATCTGGGCCGGCTCGTCCGACGGGCTCGTCCACGTCACGACCGACGGCGGCGCGCACTGGACCGACGTCACGCCGAGCGCGCTGCCCAAGTGGTGCGACGTCAGCTCCGTGGAGCCGTCGCACGTGGACCGCGGCACGGCGTACCTCACCGCGCGGCGCTACATGTGGGACGACTTCACGCCGTACGTGTTCAAGACCACGGACTTCGGGCGTCACTGGACGCCGATCACCACCGGGCTGCCGAAAGACGAATACGCGTTCGTGATCCGGCAGGATCCCGCCGACGCGAATCTGTTCCTGCTCGGCACCAAGAGCACGGTGTACGTGAGCCTCGACGGCACGGCACACTGGCGGCCGCTGGCGCTCAATCTGCCGCCGGTACAGGTGCGCGGGATCGCGTTCAACGCCCGGCAGGGCGACGTCGCGATCGCGACGCACGGGCGGTCGTTCTGGATCCTGGACAACGTCACGCTGCTGGAGCAGATGACCTCGCGCGCGGCGCCGGCCGCCGACAGCACGGCGCTGTTCGCCCCCGAACGCGCGTGGCTGAGCCACGCCTACGGCGGGCCGGAGTCGCCGCGCGGCGCCGGTGAGAATCCGGCCTTCGGCGCCCGGGTGTTCTTCCAGATCCCCAAGGGCTACGACGGCTCGACGCCGGTCACCCTCTCGTTCACCGATTCGTCGGGCGCGCTCGTCCGCGAGTTCCACCTGCATCTCAAGGACAGCACCAAGGCGAAGATCCTCGGGGACACCGAGTCCACGGCCGAGCGGCGGGCGGAGGAGCTGAAGCACCTCACCACGATTGAGCCCGGCATGAACCACTTCCAATGGGACCTGCGGTATACGGATGCGGCCGAGGTCACGGGATTCGACGCGCCGGAGGACGCCGACGTGGACAACAGCGTGGACGGCCCGGTCGTGGTGCCCGGGCGCTATACGGTCACGCTCGCCTACGGCGGCGAGAAGCTGGCGGCGCCGTTCGAGGTGTCGCTCGATCCGCGGATCCAGGTGGGGCCGGACGCGCTCGCGAAGCGCCTGGCGTTCCAGCGCCAGATCCACGGCACGCTCGATTCGCTCGACACCGCGCTCAACCAGGCGATCGCCGCCCGCGACAGCCTGTCCAGGGCGGGGCGCGATTCGACCGCGCTCGCGCCGCTCACCCGGGCGATCGACGCGCTGGTGCAGCTCAAGATCAGCTCGAGCGAGGGCGATCTCGTGTTCGAGCCCAAGCTGCGGACGCATCTCGGACTGCTCGCCGGGGAAGTGGACATGTCGTATACCGCACCGGACTCGGCCGAGGTAGCCGTCTACAAGATGATGGCGCGCGAGGCGCGGATGGGGATGGGCAGACTGCGAGGGGCGATGGCGAGAGTCGGCGCGCCGCGGGCGCTCACCCCGTAGCGCGCGGACCTTCGGCCATGGCAGACGTCGCAACCCGCCTGAGCGCGGCCCTCGCTGACCGCTACCGCATCGAGCGCGAGCTCGGGCAGGGCGGAATGGCGACCGTGTATCTCGCGGAGGACCTCAAGCACGACCGCAAGGTCGCGATCAAGGTGCTCAAGCCGGAGCTGGCGGCCGTGCTGGGCGCCGAGCGGTTCGTGCAGGAGATCAAGACCACCGCGGCGCTGCAGCATC
>JBJKPA010000090.1:0-3663 GCA_046706905.1 Gemmatimonadaceae bacterium | reverse complement strand
GCTCCCGATCGGCGACGTGCGCGGCTCGGCCGAGCATCGGCGCCGGGTCGTGCGCGTACTGGCGCGGCGGGCGCTGGAGCGCGCCGCGGCACTGGCGTCGGCGGAGGCGGCCGCATGAGCGACGAACGGCTGGTCCGGCTCACCGTGAACGGGCAGCCCCGCGCGCTGGCCGTGAAGCCCTCGACGACGCTGGTGTCGCTGCTGCGCGACCAGCTCGACCTCACCGGCACCAAGCGCGCCTGCGGCACCGGCGACTGCGGCGCGTGCACCGTGCAGATCGACGGCCAGGCCGCCGCGTCGTGCCTGACGCTGGCGGTGGACGTGGACGGCGCCGAGATCACGACCGTCGAGGGGCTGGCCACGGGCGGCGAGCTGCACCCGCTGCAGAAGTCGTTCGTGAAGCACGGCGCGCTGCAGTGCGGCTACTGCACGGCGGGCGCGCTGATGTCGGCCAAGGCGCTGCTGGACGGCACCCCGGATCCGTCGCGCGACGAGATCACCGAGGCGCTGAGCGGCAACCTGTGCCGCTGCGGCACCTACCCGCGCATGGTGCAGGCCGTGGAGCACTGGCGCGACTTCGCCAACGCGCCGCTCGACACGGCGCCGCACGATGCCCACGAGCGCGACCAGACCCGCGACCACCAGACGGTGGGGCGCGGCGTGCCGCGCTACGACGGCCCCGACAAGGTCACCGGCCGCGCGCGCTACACGGCCGACATCCGCCTCCCCGACACGCTGGTCGGGCGCATCCTGGGCAGTCCGGTCGCGCACGGGATCGTGAAGCGCGTGGACGCCTCGCGCGCGCGCGCGCTGCCCGGCGTGCTGGCCGTGATCACCGGCGCCGACGTGCCCGACACCTGGTACGGCGTGAGCCCGGCGCGCGAGGACGAGCAGATCCTGGCCCGGGACCGCGTGCGCTACGTGGGCGACGAGATCGCCGCCGTGGCGGCGGTGGACGACGACACCGCGCAGCGCGCGCTGGCGCTGATCGAGGTGGAGATCGAGGAGTTGCCGGCGGTGTTCGACCCGGCGGCGGCGTTGGCGCCGGACGCGCCACTCGTGCATCCCGAGAATCCGCGCTACGCCGGCAACGTCAACACGCGGGTGGACTGGAGCTTCGGCGACGTGGAGGCGGGTTTCGCGGCCGCCGACCACGTGTGCGAGCAGCGGTTCGTGGGCAACCGCACCTATCAGTCGCCGATCGAGCCGCACGCCGCGCTGGCCCAGTGGGAGCCGCACGCCGACCGGCTCACGGTGTGGTCGTCCACCCAGACGCCGCACTATCTGCACCGGTCGCTGTCGCGCACGCTGGGTCTCTCGATGGGCCAGATCCGCGTGATCCGGCCGCCGGTGGGCGGCGGGTTCGGCGCCAAGGCCGAGGCCACGCCGCTCGAGTTCTGCGCCGCGCTGCTGTCGCGCGCCACCGGGCGCCCGGTGCGCATGGAGTACTCGCGCGAGGAGATGTTCCGCCACTTCCGCGGGCGGCACAAGCAGTACATCGACCTCAAGATCGGCGTCAAGCGCGACGGGACGATCACCGCGGTGGAGCAGCGCGTGGTGCTCGACGGCGGCGCGTACACCTCGTTCGGCGTGATCACCGCGTACTACGCGGGCTCGATGCTCCCCGTGCTCTACAAGATGCCCGCCTACCGGTACGAGGGGCGGCGGATCTACACCAACCTGCCGGCGTCGGGCGCCTTCCGCGGCCACGGCGTGCCGCAGCCGCGGTTCGCCTTCGAATCGCTGCTCGACATGATCGCCGAGGATCTGGGGCTCGACCCGATCGAGATTCGCGTCCGGAACGCGATGACGCCCGATACGAAGACCGTGAACGCGCTGGACGTGTCGTCGTGCGAGTTCACGGCCACGCTGGCCCGAGCGCGCGAGGCCTCGCGGTGGGACGAGAAGCGCGGACGGCTCCCCGCCGGCCACGGGATCGGCGTCGGGTGCGGCGGGTTCGTGTCGGGCGCCGGGTATCCGATCTACCGCTCGTCGTTTCCGCACTCCAACGCGCTGATCCGCGTGCAGGAGGACGGGACCGGCGTATCGCTGCACATCCTGGCGTCGGACATCGGACAGGGCTCCGACACGGTACTGGTCCAGATGGCCGCGGAGGAGCTGGGCGTGCCCTACGACTGGGTGTGGATGGCCGAGTGCGACACCGTGCTCGCGCCGCTGGACCTTGGCTCGTACTCGAGCCGCGTGACGCTGATGGGCGGACACGCCGTGCAGCAGGCGGCGCTCCGCGTGAAGGAGCAGCTGTTCCGGGTGGCGGCCGAGGAGCTGGGGTGCGCGCCCGCCGACCTCGAGGCGCGCGACGCGCGCATCTACGCGCGGGCGCGTCCCGACGTGGCGATGGACTGGGCGGTGGCGGCGCGGCTGGCGTTCGGGAAGCACGGCCCCGTGGTCGGGCTGGGCTCGTACACGCCGCCGGCCGATCTGGGCGGCGGGTTCAAGGGCAGCACGGTGGGCACCTCGCCGGCCTACAGTTTCTCGACCGTGATCGCCGAGGTGACCGTGGACCTCGAGACCGGCTTCGTGCAGGTGGACCGGGTGACCGACTTCAGCGACGCCGGCACGGTGATCAACCCGGTGACGTTCCACGGGCAGGTGGAGGGCTCGATCGTGATGGGGCTGGGCGAGACGCTGCTGGAGGACACGGTGGCGGGGCCCAGCGGGAAGCTCGTCAATCCGAATCTGCACGACTATCTGATTCCGACGATCCGCGACACGCCGGAGATCAAGAGCGTGGCGGTGGACGGCTACGAACCGCGCGGTCCGTTCGGCGCCAAGGAGATCGGCGAGGGATCGCTGGTGCCGGTGCTGGGCGCGATCGCCAACGCGGTATATGATGCCTGCGGCGTGCGCGTGACCGAGTTGCCGATCACTCCCGAGAAGATCCTCGCGGGGCTGGCGCGCCGCCGCGACCGCGACGCAGAGTCCGCGGCCGCCGCCGTCGAACCCGAACCCCACACCCATGCCCAGACCGTCTAGCTCCCGCGCGCCCAAGCGCCCCAAGGCCGACGCCGCGGCGCCGGCCCGCCACGCCGAGCCCGTCAAGCGGGAGGCGACCACCCGCAAGCTGGACGCGGTGCTCGCCGCGGCCGCCTCGTTGATCGCCGAGAAGGGATTCGAGGCGACGTCCATGCGCGACGTGGCCGGCGCGCTCAAGGTGAGCCTGGCCGGCCTGTATCACTACTTCAAGAGCAAGGAAGACCTCCTCTATCAGATCCAGTACAAGACCTTCGCCTCGCTGCTCGCCGAGCAGGAGGAGGCCGCCGCGCTTCCCGGCACGCCCGAGGAACGGCTGCGGCGGCTCGTCGTGGGCCACCTGGCGTTCTTCCACGCCCATCCGGCCGAGCTCAAGGTCTGCACCTACGAGATCGAGTCGCTGAGCGGCGACCACTATCACACGACCGAGGGGCTGCGGCGGCGCTACTACCGCCTGATGAGCCACGTGCTGGCCGAGCTGAAGGGCGACGCCGCCGACATCGGCGGGGAGTCGCGCGCCAGCCGTCACGCGGCGCTGTACGTGTTCGGCATGCTGAACTGGATCTTCATGTGGTACGACCCGGCGCGGCACGGGGACGTGGCCGAGATCGGCAACGAGATGATCGATCTCGTGCTGCACGGAGTGCAGGGGCGCGCCGCCGCGGCGCGGTC
>JBJKPA010000089.1:0-31058 GCA_046706905.1 Gemmatimonadaceae bacterium | reverse complement strand
CGCCGGTGCAGCGCCGGGGAGTCGCCGGCCCCCAGGGCGGCCGCGATGCCGCCCTGGGCATACGCCGTGGCGCTGTCGAACAGCGAGCGCTTGGTCAGCAGCAGCACCTCGCCGTACTGCGACGCGCGCCAGGCCGTGGCGAGACCCGCCACCCCGCTCCCCACGATCAAAAAGCGCGTTCGGAGCCGTTCCACCATGAAGGTCTAATCAACCGCCGCCGCCAGTCTTGCGGTACCCCGGGCGGACGCAAGATTCAGGGCATGCGGAAGCTGCTCATGCTCATGGGCGTGCTGCTGGCCGCCCATGTGGTGCTGCTGTTCGTGCACCCCGCGGGCGCCACGTCACCCACCATCGACCCCCACGCGGTCAACATCGGCATCGTGTTCGATGTCGGCGGGCGCGGTGACAAGTCGTTCAACGACGCCGCCTACCTGGGTGGGGAACGGGCCGAGAAGGAGCTGGGGGTGCACGTCCGGTTCATCGAGCCGGGCGACGGCTCCGACCGCGAGGCCGGACTCCGCATCCTGGCCGCCGAGGGGATGAAGCTCGTGATCGGGATCGGCTTCATCTTCACCGACGACCTCAACCAGCTCGCCAAGGAATACCCCCACACCGACTTCGCCGGCGTGGACTACTCCGTGGCCACCGACAGCGCCGGAAATCCCGTTCAGCCCCCGCCCAATCTCGCCGCGCTCAAGTTCCGCGAGGAGGAGGGATCGTTTCTGGTCGGCGCGCTGGCGGCGATGGTCGGCCATTCCAAGAAGCTGGGATTCGTGGGCGGCATGAACTCGCCCCTCATCCAGAAGTTCCAGGCGGGCTACACCGCCGGCGTTCACTACGTGTGCCCCGACTGCCAGGTCATCGCCCAGTACGCCGGCGTGACGCCGGACGCCTTCCGCAACCCGGGCGTCGGCAAGGAGCTGGCGCTGTCTCAGTACCAGCAGGGCGTGAACGTGATCTTCCACGCGTCGGGCTCCACGGGGCTCGGCGTGTTCGAGGCGGCGCGCCAGACCAACAAGCTCGCCATCGGCGTGGACGCCGATCAGTACTCGGAGGCGCCGGGCCACGTGCTCACGTCCATGGTCAAGGGCGTGGACGCGGCGGTGTTCGACGTCATCAAGCGCGTGAAGGACGGCACGTTCAAGGGTGGGATCTACACCTTCGGCCTGGCGCAGAACGGCGTGCGCTACGTGTACGACGCGCACAACAAGAACCTGATCCCCGACAGCGTGGAGGCGCGCCTGCAGCAGATCCGGGCCGCCATCATCGCCGGCAAGATCAAGGTGCCGAGCACGCTGAGCGCGCTGGGCCAACGGCCGTGACCGCGCCCTCCACGAGTTGGGCCGTCCGGCTCACGAACATCGACAAGTCGTTCGGCCCCGTGCGGGCCAATCGCGGCGCATCGCTCGAGGTCGCGACCGGGGAGATCCACGCTCTGGTGGGCGAGAATGGCGCGGGCAAGTCCACCCTGATGCGGGTGCTGAGCGGCATGTACGCGCCCGACGCCGGCTCCATGGAGGTGAACGGGCGCGACGTCACCGGGTGGAGCACCGCGCAGGCGATCGCCGCCGGGGTGGGCATGGTGCACCAGCACTTCATGCTCGTGCCGCCGCTCACGGTGGCCGAGAACATCGTGCTGGGACGCGAGATCACCTCGCACGGCCAGCTCGATCGCGCGGGCGCCGAGCGCGCCGTGTCCGAGCTGTGCACGCGCACCGGACTCGTCGTCGCGCCCGGCCGGAAGGTAGCCGACCTGTCGGTGGGCGAGGCACAGCGGGTGGAGATCCTCAAGACGCTCTACCGCGGCGCGAAGATCCTGATCCTCGACGAGCCCACGGCCGTGCTGTCCCCGCCCGAGGTGGAGGAGCTGTGGCGCGTGCTGGCCCGCATGCGGAGCGGCGGCGACACGATCATCCTGATCACGCACAAGCTCGACGAGGTGATGGCCATCTCGGACACCGTCACCGTGATGCGGCACGGCGAGACGGTGGGGCGCGTCGCCACGCGCGACACGTCGCCGGCGGCGCTCGCCCGGATGATGGTCGGCCGCGACGTCGCGCTGGCCGGTACCTCGCCCATTCCTCCGGCGCCCGCGCATACCATTACCCCCGGCCAGCGCCCTGCGCTCGAGGTACGCGAGCTCACCGTGGCCGACCCGCGCAAGGCGCACGCCGTGGACGCCGTGAGCTTCGCCGTCGCCCCGGGCGAGATCCTCGGCGTGGCCGGCGTCGAAGGGAACGGCCAGACCGAGTTGATCGAGGCGATCGCCGGGCTGCGACCGGTCCGCTCGGGCGCCGTGCTGCTCGGCGGGAGCGACATCACGCGCCTCACCGTGCACGAGCGGGGGGAAGCCGGGCTCTCGCACATCCCCGAGGACCGCCAGGCGCGCGGACTCATTCTCGATTATTCGATCGCCGACAACCTCATTCTGGGCCAGCAGCAGCTCTACACCCACCGCGGTGGGCTGGACGAGCGGCGCATCGCCGACAACGCGCGGCAGCGCATCGCGACCTTCGACATCCGGCCCGGCGATCCCGCGGCCGCCGCCCGCACCCTCTCCGGCGGCAACCAGCAGAAGATCGTCATCGCCCGCGAGATGGGACGCGACTTCAGCGTGCTGCTCGCGGCGCAGCCCACGCGCGGCGTGGACGTCGGCGCGATCGAGTTCATTCACGGCCAGCTCCGCGACGCGCGGGGCGAGGGCAAGGCGATCCTCCTCGTCTCCGCCGATCTCACGGAGATCCTCGCGCTGTCCGACCGCGTCGCCGTCATGTACGGCGGCCGGTTCGTGGCCATGCTGCCGCGCGCCGCCGCCACCGAGGAAGTGTTGGGCGCGTACATGACCGGCGCCGCCGGGCAGGCCGCATGAGCGCGCCGACGCTTTCCGCCCCGGACGCCGGCCGCCGCGCCCGGCTCCGCGCCCGGTTCGAGGAAACGATTCTCCCGCCGATCGTCGCCCTGCTCATCGCGGCCCTGGTCGGCGACGTGCTCATCCTCGTGTACGGGCAATCGCCGAGCGCCGTGTACCGGCTGCTCATTCAGGGCACGTGGGGCAACGCGTACGGGCTGGGCCAGGTGCTGTACAAGACCACGACGCTGACCTTCACCGGACTCGCCGTGGCCATCGGCCTCCAGGCGGGCCTGTTCAACATCGGAGCGGAAAGCCAGCTCGCTGCCGGCGGATTCGCCATCGGCGTGGTGGGCGCGCTGCTCCCGGCCGGCATTCCGTCGCTGCTGCTCCTGCCGCTGTTCATCGTCGTGGCGGCGATCGGCGGCGGGCTGGTGGGCGGCGCCGCCGGCGTGCTCAAGGCCAGGTGGGGCGCGCACGAAGTGATCACCACGATCATGCTCAACTTCATCGTGCTCGCGCTGCTCAATTACCTCACGGTGGCGCATTTCAAGGTGTTCGACACGCTCCACACGGCCGACATCCGGAGCGGCGTGCTGCCGCGGCTCTCGACCGTGATTCCCGCGTTCCACGGGTCGGCGGCAAACGTCGTGCTGCTGCTCGCGCTGGCCGCGGTGCTCGTCGCCTGGTGGTACCTGTTCCGTTCGCGCGCCGGCTACGAGCTGCGCGCCGTGGGGCTGCAGCCCGGGGCCGCCGAATACGGCGGCGTGAAGGTGCCGCGCGTCTGGTGGCAGGTG
This sequence comes from Gemmatimonadaceae bacterium, assembly GCA_046706905.1. Taxonomy (GTDB): domain Bacteria; phylum Gemmatimonadota; class Gemmatimonadetes; order Gemmatimonadales; family Gemmatimonadaceae; genus JAGWRI01. Next base: position 27,413 of record JBJKPA010000089.1, on the reverse strand, counting down.
ATGCTGCTCTCGGGCGCAGTGGCCGGCATCGGCGGCCTCAACTTCGTGCTCGGCTACAAGCACTACTACGAGGACAGCTTCGCCAGCGGGATGGGCTTCCTCGGCATCGCCGTGGCGCTCGTGGGACGCAACAATCCGATCGGCGTGCTGCTCGCCGCGCTGCTCTTCGCCACGCTGTCGCAGGGCGGACTGGCGGTGAACGCCGTCGTGCCCAAGCAGATGGTCGAGGTGCTGCAGGCCGTGGTGATCATCGCCGTCGCGACCTCGGTGCCCGAGGTCCGCCGCGTGCTGCGCAACGCGCGCCGGAGCCTGTCCGCATGATGTTCCTCGCCCTGGTCGCCCAGACCATCCGCATCTCGATGCCGTACCTGTTCGCGTCGGCGGGGGGCGTGCTGTCGGAGCGCTCCGGGCTCATCGGCCTGGGCCTCGAGGGCTACATGCTCGCCGGCGCGTTCACCGCCGCGCTGGGCAGCTTCTACGGGCACAATCCGTGGATCGGCGTCATCGCCGGTATCGGCGGCGGGATGTCGTTCGCGCTGCTGTACGCGCTCTGCTCCATCCGCTACAAAGCCGATCAGGTCGTGGTCGGCGTGGCGATCAACCTGCTCGCGATCGGCGTCACGCGGTTCTTCCTCCGGCTGGTCTTCCACAGCTCGTCCAATTCCGCGCGCGTGCCCGGGTTCTCGGTGACCGAGACCGGGTCGGGGTTCCTGGCGCTGGCACACAACCCCCTGATCTGGATGGGGGCGCTGAGCATTCCCGCCGTGGCGTGGCTGCTCTACCGCACGCCGTTCGGATTGCGGGTGCGGGCGGTGGGCGAGCACCCGGGGGCGGCGCAGTCGGTGGGTGTGCCGGTACCCAGAGTGCAGTGGATCGCCGTCGCGCTCTCGGGGGCGATCGCCGGCCTCGGAGGCGTGTACCTGGCGCTCGACCAGCACCAGTTCAGCGATCAGATGACGGCGGGCCGCGGGTTCATCGCCCTTGCCGCAATCATCTTCGGCCGTTGGGACCCCGTGCGGATCGGACTCGCCTGTTTACTGTTCGCGGCGGCCGAAACCATGGAAATTCGTCTGCAGGGTGCGTCGCAGATCCCGGGCCAGTTCGTACAGATGATTCCGTACGTCCTCACGATCGTCGCCCTGGCCGGGGTGGTCGGCCGGGCGGTTCCCCCGGCCGCGCTGGGCAAGGCCGAGGAATAGCCGGCCTCACTTCTTATCGAAATCCGGACACGGGACGGTTTGTCTCGACGCCTGCCGGCTATTTGATTAACGCATCACCTACTTGCCCCGCTGACCTCATTGCCAAGCCCCTCCAACCCAAACGGCACGACCTTCGCCAAGCTGGCCGTGCTGATGGTCACGGCGTTCATCGACATGGTCGGCCTGTTGATGATCGTGCCGCTGCTGCCGTTCTACGCCGAGTCGCTGGGCGGGAACGGGCTCGTGGTCGGGCTGCTGGTGTCCTCCTACGCCGTGGCGCAATTGATCAGCGCACCGCTCTGGGGGCGGGTCTCGGACCGGCACGGCCGGCGGCCCGCGCTGCTCGTGGGGCTCACGGCGTCGGCCATCGCCTACGTGATCTTCGCCTACGCCAATTCGCTCTGGCTGCTCTTCCTGTCGCGGCTCGTGCAGGGAGCCGGCGGGGGCACGGTGAGCGTGATCCAGGCCTACGTGGCCGACGCCACGCCGCCCGAGGAGCGGGCCAAGAGCCTGGGATGGCTCTCGGCCGCCACGAACGCCGGCGTGGTGATCGGTCCGGCGCTCGGCTCGTTCAGCATGGGCGCCGGAGCGCACGCGCCGGGCCTGGCCGCGGCGGCGCTCTGTCTGGTGAACATCCTGTTCGCGACGCGCTACCTGAGCGAGTCGCGCGACATGCAGGAGGCGAACACCAGGCCGCTGGCCAAGGGGCGCTCGCGCGAAGCGATCGTGCACGTGGTGACGCACTCCTCCGATCCCTCGTCGCGGCTCATCTGGATCTACTCGCTGGCCATGGGCGCCTTCCAGGGCACGACGGCGATTCTCGCGCTCTTTCTCGCCGCCCGCTACGCGGTCACGAGCACCACGATCGGCTATTTCTTCATGTACATCGGCGCGATCTCGATGCTCACGCGCGCCGTGATTCTCGGGCGCGCGGTGGACCGGTTCCACGAGCTGCCCCTGTCGCGCATCGGCGCGACCCTGCTCACGCTCGGGCTGGCGATCATTCCGTTCACCCGCCCGGCGAACGGCGCGCACCTGTTGGCTTCCCTGTTCGGCAGCGCCCCACCCGGTTGGCTCGCGACGCTGGCGCCGTATGTTCCGCTCGCCATTGCCATGGCCCTCGTGCCGCTGGGCACGGCGTTCACCTTCCCCTGCGTGACCGCGATGCTCTCCCAGGTCACACCCAGCCACGAACGCGGGTTGTACATGGGCGTGCAACAGACCTTCGGCGGGGTGGCGCGGGTGATCTTCCCGGTGCTCGCCGGCTGGCTGTTCGACCGCATGATCGCGCTGCCATTCCTGGTATCGGCGGGATTCGTCGTGGCGACGATCTTCGTCGGGCTCGGGCTGCACCCGCACGTGATGCGGGAGCAGGAGGTCGCGGTCGAGGGCGGGTGAGGCGCGCGAGGCGCGCCCCGGCTACGACTGGTCCGACGCCCCCGGCTCGCTGGCCAGCACCGCCTTGGCGATCTCGACCATCGGCACCGAGCGGTCCTGGCTCGTGCGCTGCAGGATGCGGTAGGCCTCCTGCTCCGACGAACCGGTGCGCCGCATCAGGATTCCCTTGGCGCGCTCGATCGTCTTCCGGTTCTCGAGGGCCTGGCGGGCGCCTTCGGCGTCCTTGCGCGCCGAGGCCAGCTCCTTGGCCCGCGTGGCGGCCAGCCGGATGGTGGAATCCAGCACGCGCGGTGGCGCGGGCTTGGGCAGGAAGGCGATCGCCGCCGTCGCCGCGACATCGTGATCGGTGAGCGTCAGGGCCTGATCGCCGCTGAACAGCACCACGGCCACCCCGGGGGTGGTGTGCGTGATGACTTCCGCCGCTTCGATGCCGGAGCCGTCCGGCATGTGCACGTCGAGGAGCACGACGTCGGGCACGAGTTCGAGGGCGCGTTCCTGCGCCTCGCGGCCCGTGCCGACCTCGGCGACCACGATGTGCCCCAGCGCGGACAGTAACTCGACGAGCAACGAACGCGCGTTGGCGTCGTCTTCCGCGACCAGGATCCGGATTTGCGGGTTGCCTTCTGTCATTGCGACAAAGGTAGGGGCGGACCGCCTCAGTGCGCCAGCGTGATGTTCGCGGTGGATGCTACCTGGGCCAGGAGGTCGGACGTTCTGACCGGCTTCCGCAGGAGGAAATCCGTGGCCCCCGTGTTCCCCCGCGGCTCCCATCCGGTCACCACTCCGATCCGTAAATCGGGCCACCGACCGCGGGCATGGGTGACGAGATCCCAACCGCTTCCGTCGGGGAGCCCGATGTCGGTCACCAGGACGTCGTAGGGTGTTTCCGCCGCATCGCCCAGGCGCGTCATGGCATCCTGAACCGTGGTCACCGCCTCGACGGTGTGCCCGTCGCTCTCGAGCAGGGCCTGCATGAACTCGCGGCTGTCGGTATGGTCCTCGACCAACAGGACGCGGCGCGGGACCCGGCGAACCGCGGCTCCCGACGGCGGCGTCGGGAGGTGCTCGACGCCCTCCGGAAACACCAGGCGGATGGTCGTGCCCTTGCCCGGCGTGGATTCGATCTCGGCCCGGCCGCGGTGCCGCCGGGCGATTCCGTACACCTCGGCCAGCCCCAGCCCGGTCCCCGCCTGGCCCTTGGTCGTGAAGAACGGCTCGAACGCTCGCTCGCGGACCTCGTCGGTCATGCCGACGCCCGTGTCGCGGACCTCGAGCGCCACCTCGCCGTCGGCCACCCGCGTGACGATGCCCAGCGTGCCGCCGCCGTGCATGGCGTCGAGCGCGTTCTGCACGAGGTTGAGGAGCGCCTCGCGAATCTCGCCGGGAATGCCGCGGATCAACGCCCGCGCGGAGAGCTGGCGTTCGAGCTGCACCAGACCGCCGCGCGCCCGCTCGGCCCACAGCGGCCGCGTCATCGCCACGACCTCGTCGCACACCGTGGCCAGGTCGATCAACTCCTCGCCCACGCCCTTCATGGGCTCCTGGCGGATGAACCGGCCCACCCGCGCCGCGGTGGCGGCACCCGTCTCCGCCGCCTTCGCGATGCGCACCGCGTAGTCGCGCACCGCGGCCGGGTTGTCGGCGTTCGTCTCGAGCAGGTATGCCGCGGCCATGATCGGATTGAGCGCGTTGTTCACGTCGTGCATCACACCGGCGGCGAGCTGCCCCACCGCGGCCAGGCGACGCTCCCGCGACCGCGCTTCCTGCAGGGTCAGCACTTCCTGCGTCCGCTCCTGCACCATGCGCTCCAGGCGCTCGGCTTCCGTCGAGACCCGCTCGTACAGCTCCGCGGTTCGCCGGGCCTCCTGTTCGAGCTGCTGCTGCAGCTGCGTGCGGAAGGTGACGTCGCGCTCGACGGTCACGGCGCCACGGATCCGCCCCTGCTCGTCGTACAGCGGATTGGCGTTGACGTCGATGATCATGCTCCCGTCGGGGCCGCGGCGGACTTCCAGACGCTCGCCGCGCACCCGCTCGCCCCGCAGGGCGCGCGCCGTGGGGTGCTCGTGCACGAACAGGCTCGTGCCGTCCAGCGTGCGCGGCCGGTCGAGCTGCCACAATTCGCGGAGCGTGGTCGGCGTGTTCGGGGCGTGGTCCAGCTGCGCCTGGCTGTTCGTGCGCAGCGTGTTCCCCTCGGCGTCCACCACGCGGACCGAGTCGGGGATGACGTCGAAGATCGTCTCGAGCTGCGCGATGCTGCGGGCCAGGTCCTGCCGCAGGTTCTCCCGCTCGGTGATGTCGTTGCCGGCGAAGATCAGGCCCCGCTTGCCGGACTCGGCGACGATCGGCACGAACGTCGCCTCGACCACACGCGGTCCCACGGGATTCTGGAACGTCACCGGGAACGCGATCACCGGGGCGCCGTGCACGGCCGAGTCGATCTGCTCGGTCAGATCCGCCTGCGCATTGGGGAACGCGTCGTACACCGACCGGCCCCGGGTCTCCTCCGGCACGGTGCCGGTGAGCTCGTAGTAACGCGGATTCGCGCTGGCCAGCTCCAGGTTCCCGTCGAAGACGGCAATGGCGTGCGCGATCGCTTCGAACAGCGCTTCGAAGCGGGCCGTGGGTGTGGTCTTCGGTCCGGAGTCGGTCTCGGGGTTCACGAGCGGTCCTTCATGATGCGGGCGTGCCGGCGGGTGGAGGGGCGCAACCCCTTCCCGCACCGACGGTTCATGCCCTACAGTGGGCGCCGCCGCCGACCAATGTCAATGCGTCCGGGCGCCTTCGCAGGGGAATCCCCGGACAATTTGTCCGACGCCGTTCGCCGCGGGGGCCTAGTGCCCGCCCATCCCGGTGTGCCCGGGCCGGCGCAGCAGGGGCACCAGCGGGAGCGCGGCCAGAATCGCTACTCCCACCCACAGGAAGACGTGCTCGAACGCGATCACGTACGCCTGCAGATTGATGATCCCGTCCAGCGCCGCCAGGGCCTGCTTCTTGGCCGTGAACAAATCCGATCCGCGGGCCACGAAGGCGCGGGTCATTTCCTGCAACCGCAGGTAGGTGCCGATCCCGGTGCGCGACGCGTGGGTCACGAGCACGGCGCGGTTCTCCGCCGCGTCGCGCGTCAGATACGTGGCGAGCAGCGACAGGCCCAGGCTCCCGCCGAGCTGGCGGGTGAGGTTGAAGATCGCCGACCCATGGCCCAGCGCGCGCCCGCGCAGGCCGGCCACGGCCGACGCGGTGAGCGGCACGAAGATCATGCCCAGCGCGGCACCGCGGGTGATGATCAGCCAGTGCCAGGTACTCTCGGCCACGCCGGCGGTGAGGTGCGCGTGCATCCACATCGAGTAGGCGAGCAGCACCGACCCCGCGGCAATGGACCAGCGCACGTCGATCCGGTCGCCCCACCGCGCCATCGGCATCATCATCGCCGCCGAGGCCACGGCCCCGGAGAGCAGGAGCAGCCCCGCGGTCTCGGCGTCGTAGTGCAGGATCTGCTGCATGAACAGCGGCTCGGCGAAGATGCTCCCGTACAATCCGGCGCCGAGCGCGAACGCGAACAGCGACCCCGCGGCCAGCGAGCGGTCCTTGAGCACGTGGAGATCCAGGATCGGTTCGTCCACGTTGAACTCCCAGATGACCATCGCCACGAGTCCCACGACCGCGGTGACCGTGAGCCCGATGATCAGCCGCGAGTCGAACCAGTCGTAGTGCTCGCCGCGTTCGAGCACGAATTGCAGGGAGCCGATCCCGATCGCGAGCAGCGCGATGCCGGTGATGTCGATGCGCCCCGGTTTCTTGATCTCGATGTGGTCGTGCACGTACAGCGAGACGACGAAGAACGACAGGATGCCGACGGGCACGTTGATGAAGAAGATCCACGGCCACGAGTAGTGCGTGACGATGATCCCGCCCAGCGTCGGCCCGATGGCCGGCCCGACGATCATGCCGAGCCCGAAGATCGCCGCCGCCAGGGTCTTCTGGTGCGGCGGGAAGGCGTCGAACAGGATCGCCTGCGCCGTGGCGATCAGCGCGCCGCCTCCCACGCCCTGCGTGAGCCGCCAGAACACCAGCTCGCCCAGGGTGTGCGACGTGCCGCAGAAGAAGCTCGCGACGGTGAAGATGGCCACCGACGTCAGGAAGTACCGGCGGCGTCCGAAGTACGCCGCGAACCATCCCGTCATCGGCAGGATGATCACCGACGACAGGATGTAGCCGACCACCACCCACGTGATCTCGTCGATCGTCACGCCGAGATTCGCGCTCATGTCGGCGATCGCGACGTTCACGATGCTCGTGTCGATCAGCTCCATCACGGCGCCGAGGATGACCCCGAGCGCGATCAGGTAGCGGTGGGCATAGACGTCGTAGTTCTCGCGGACGGCCGGCTGGGTCATGCCCCTCTCACCCCGTGGAACACGACGCGGTCACGCGGCGGTCGCACGCCCGAGGCCGGTGATCAGCCGCGACCCGCGCTGGTACGTGAAGTACGCGTAGCCCCACTCGACGAGCACGCTCGCGCGGTTGCGGAATCCGGCCAGATACATGATGTGAATGAACAACCACAGCCACCACGCCAGCGGCCCCGACACGTGCAGCCGGCCCAGGCGCGCCACGGCCTTGTATCGCCCGATCGTGGCCAGATCGCCCTTGTCCAGGTAGTGGAACGGCCGCGTGGCCGCGCCGCGCATGCGGCGTTTCACGTTCTCCGCCGCCCACCGCCCGCTCTGGATCGCCGCCGGCGCGACGCTCGGCACCGGCTTCCCCGCGGAGACGATCTCCGCCTGATCGCCGACCACGAACACTTCGGGATGCGCGAGCAGGGACAGGTCCGGCTCGACGATCACCCGGCCCATGCGATCGAGCGGCGCGCCGAGCGATTTCCCCAGCGGCGATGCTTCGTTCCCCGCCGCCCAGACGATCGTGGCCGCCTCGAATCGCTCGTCGCCGGCCGCCACGACCCCACGCGACACGTTCGTCACGCGGGTGTTCGTGTGCACCTCCACGCCCAGATGCTCGAGCGAGCGGTGCGCCGCTTCGGACAGGTCCTCCGGATACGCCGGCAGCAGCCGCGGCCCGCCCTCGAGCAGGATCACCCGGGCCTTCTTCGTGTTCACGCGCCGGAAGTCCTCGGGCAGCGTGTTCCGCGCGATCGTGGGGAGCATGCCCGCCAGCTCGACGCCGGTCGGACCGCCGCCGACGATCACGAACGTCAGCTCGTGACGTCTTACTGCCTCGTCCGACGTCTTCTCGGCCCGCTCGAACGCGAGCAGCACGCGCTGCCGGATGCGGATCGCGTCGTCGATGCTCTTGAGGCCGGGCGCGATCGTCTCCCATTCCGGATGCCCGAAATACGAATGCCGTGCGCCGGCGGCCAGGATCAGGTAGTCGTACGGAATGGTGAGCGTGCCGCCGTCGCACACGGCTTCGCGCCGATCGACGTCGATGCGCTCGACGGCCGCCATCAGCACCTCCGCGTTCTGCTGCTTGCGCAGCAGCCAGCGGATGGGCGCCGTGATGTCGCTCGGCGCCAGCGTCGCCGTGGCCGCCTGATAGAGCAGCGGCTGGAACAGGTGGTGGTTGGTGCGGTCCACGATCGTCACCCGGGCCGCCGAGCTGGCCAGCACGCGCGCGGCGTAGAGGCCGGCGAAGCCACCCCCCACGATCAGTACGCGCGGCCGGTCGAGGGTCACGCGAAACGGGACTCCGCCCACCGGGCCGTCACCGTGATCGCGAGCACGAGGGCGATGAGCAGCACGCTGTACGCGGCGGCGGTGCCGAACGAGAGGCTGCGCAACTGCGACAGGATCTCCATCGAGATCGGCCGGTTGCTGTGCGTGTAGAGCACGATGCTGGCCACGAACTCCCCCACCGCCGCCACCGACGCCAGCATCGCTCCCGCCACGAGCCCCGGCCGGGCCGCGGGGAGCACCACGCGGCGCATCGCCAGCCACCACGAGGCGCCCAGGCCGCGCGCCGCGTCCTCGATCGTCGGGTCCATCTGCCGCAGCGAGCCTTCGATCGCGTTGGTGACGAGGGGAATGTTCCGGATGAAGTACGCCAGGGGCAGAATCCAGAAGGTGCCGACGAGCAGAATCCGCGCCGTGGCCAGCGAGTTCCGGTCGAACGTCGCCGCCAGGCCGAGCGCGATGGCCGTGGCCGGAATGGCCCACGGCAGCGCGACGAGCAGGCCCAGCAGCCGCCGCCCGGGGGCCCGCGTCAACACGAGCAGGTACGCCGCGGCGAGCCCCAGCAGCACGTCGGCCGCCGTCGCGATCGCCGCCATGCTCACGCTGTTCGTGATCGGCTGCATCAGATCGGGATCGGTGGCCAGGTGCCGGAAGTTGTCGAGCGTGTACTGCGGCGGCAGCACCTGCGTGGTCCACGTCCCGTCGCGAGCGAACGACACGAGGATCACCATCGCGTGGGGCAGGATGAGGAAGATCACCGCCACCGTGGCGATGATCGGCGTGGCCACGCGCCAGGCGCGCGACTGCACGACGGTGCGCGTCACCCGCCCCTTGCCGGCCACCGAGTACTCGCGGCGGCGCTCGATGCGGCGCAGCACGATGAGCCCGGCCACCGCCGTGAGGGCGAGCATCGCCGTTTCCACGTACGCCATGGTCATCGAGCCGTTCAGCTTGGACACCAGGATCTGCGTGCTCAGCACGCGGATCCCGCCGCCGAAGATGTACGGCGCCGAGAACGAGCCCAGCGCGCTCATGAACACGAGCAGCGCCGAGCCGATGATCGCCGGCGTGAGGAGCGGCAGCGTCACGCGCCGCAGCCGCAACGAGCGCGCCGCGCCCAGCCCCTCCGCCGCCTCGTCGAGCGACGCGTCGTAGCGCTCGAGCCCGGCCGCCACGAACAGGAACACGTATACGTACATCGTGTACGCGTGCACGAACACGATCGCCCACACGCCGGTGAGCGTCCACGGCGCGTGCGACAGCCCCAGCACGTGCTGCACGACGCGCGTCACCACCCCGCTCTCGCCGTACAGGAACAGGAACGCGATCACCCCGACCAGCGGCGGCAGCGCCGCCGGCAGCGTGGCGAACGCGCTCAACAGCCGCCGGCCGCGGAATTCGAACCGTGTGAGCACGAAGGCCAGCGGGATCCCGATCGCCAGCGACGCCACCACCGACGCCACCGAGATGATGATCGTGTTGACCAGCGCCTCGTGGTCGGCGGGGCTGTGGAAGAACTCGATCCAGTCGCGCAGCCCGTGCGCGAAGCTGCCCACGACCACCGTCGCGTTGGGGTACACCACCGCCCAGGCGAGCAGGGCGAAGACGGCGATCGCGAGCCCGGTGAATCGCTTCTTCACGAGGCCGTCGGGATCACGAGCGACACCGGCTGCGCCCGCAGGCGCACGCCCACCCGGTCGCCCTCGGCATACCGGCCGTGCTCGCACTGCACTTCCAGCGGCTCGTCGGCGCCGGCGATCTCCGCCACCCGGTACACGTAGTGGTCGCCGGCGTAGCGGCGCGTCTGCACGGTGCCCACCCAGGCGTCGACGTCGGTCGCCGCGGTGAGCGTCAGCGTTTCCGGACGCAACACGGCGAGGAGCCGCCCGGCGGCTCCGTCGCGCGTGGTGCCGAGCGGCGCCCGCTGCACGCGGTCGCCCAGCGTGACCACGGCCTGGCCGTTCTCCACGCGGGCCGGCACCAGCGCGCCCCGCCCCACGAACCGCGCCACGATCGCCGACGCCGGCGCTTGGTACAGCTCCTCCGGCGTGCCCACCTGCTCCAACCGCCCGGCGCACAGCATCGCCACCCGGTCGGCCACCGCGAACGCGTCCTCCTGATCGTGCGTCACGAACACCACGGTGATGTGCAGCCGGTGCAGCATCTCGCGCAGCTCGTCGCGCGTCGCCTGCCGCAGCATCGGATCGAGGTTGGAGAGCGGTTCGTCGAGCAGCAGCACGTTCGGCTCGATCACCAGCGCGCGGGCCAGGGCGACGCGCTGCTGCTCGCCCCCGGAGAGCGCCTGGATGGACCGCGGGCCGTATCCCTCCAGCCCCACGTTCGCCAGCGCGTCGGCCGCGCGCGCCAGCCGCTCCGCCTTTGGCACGCGGCGCGCCTCGAGCCCGAACGCGACGTTCTCCTGCACCGTCATGTGCGGGAAGAGCGCGTAGTGCTGGAACACCATCCCGAACCCGCGCCGCTGCGGCGGCTCGCGCGTGATGTCGCGCTCCGCGCCGCCGGCGCCGATCAGCGCGATGCGCCCCCCGTCCGGTGGCTCGTACCCGGCGATCATGCGCAGCGTGGTCGTCTTGCCGGAGCCCGACGCGCCGATCAGCGCCAGCAGCTCGCCCGCGCGCACGTCGAGCGACAGCTCCTCGACGCCGCGTCCCGATCCTTCGTAGCGGCGCGACACCCCGGCCAGGCGCAGCCCGCTCGGTTCGTTCATTTGCCTCGCATGCTGTTGCGGATGTTCGCGTCCCAGTAGCGCATCCATACGTCGGTGCTGTCGAGCAGCATCCGGGCGTCGACCTGCATCGGCTTGAGCAGGGGCTTCGCCTTCTGATACCACGCGGGGAGCGAATCCACCGGAATGTCCGTCCGCACCGGAATGCGCACGAACTTCCGCGCCGCGTCGAGCAGGGCCCGCTTGGTGGTCACGAACTCGTAGAACTCCCTGGCCAGCACCGGATGCTTGGCGCCCTTCACGATCGCGATCGCGTCCACGACGAGCGGCGTGCCGCTCTTCGGAATGACGTACGCGATGGGGAACTCCGACTTGCGCTCCAGCTCGGCGATGTCGGGCATGTCCCACAGGCTGATCAGCCCTTCCTGCCGGCCCAGCTTCTGATAGAGCAGCGTCGGGTTGAGGGTGTACTCGCTGGTCTGGCCGTCCAGGCGGCGCAGCCACTCCCACCCCGCGGCCTCGGATCCCGTCTGGGCGATCGACCGCGCCACGATGGCGGCGAAGATCGCGCGCATCGAGCCCGACGCGATCGGGTCGCGGATCAGCACCTTGCCCTTCCACTTCGGCGCCAGGACGTCGTCCCAGTCCTTGGGCGCCTCGGCCTTCGACACGGCCACCGAGTTGTAGGCGATGACCTCGGGGGTGAGGTACGTGCCGTACCACCGGTCGTGGGGATCGCGCGCGTCGGGCGGCACCTTGTCGGCCCACGTCGGGCGGTACGGTTGGAGCAGCCCCTCGCTCGCCGCCCGCGTGAAGATCTCCGACGGCGCCCCGAACCAGACGTCCGCCTGCGGGTTGGCCTTCTCCGAGCGGAGGCGGTCGAGCACGTCCTGCGAGCCCATGTCCACCCACTGCACGTCCACGTTCGGGTGGGCGGCCTCGAACTCGTTCGCGTAGTACGTGAGCAGGTCCTTGCCGTGCGGCGAGTACACGACCAGCGGCGTGCGCGAGTCGTGCGCGCACGCCGCCAGCGCGGCCAGCATCGCCGCGCCCCACCACCGTTTCATGCCTCCGACGCGCATCGCTACGGCTCGAGTGGGTGGTTGGGACCCTGCACCGCGTTCTGCCGCGCCGAGAGCAGGTTCACGAACAGCCGCGCCGCGCCCGGGTTGCCCGCGGGAAGCTGCCGGAAGAACGTCAGCGTCGCGTACACGAACGTGCCCTTGCCCACCGCCGCCACCAGGATCCCGGCGTCGTTCGGCGGGTCGCCCGTATCGTGCATCGACAGGATCGCGTGGTAGTGCGGATCGAACGTGTGCGGCATGTACGACGACCGCTCCTGCACCCAGTTCGCGAAGTCCCGCTGCGTGATCCTGTTCGGGGTGTTGAGCAGCGGCGACGCCGGATCGAGGATCGTCACCGCCGCGTCCTCCTCGGTCACCCGGTCGGCGGGCCGCGACAGCGTGATCGGGTAGGGCAGGATGCCCGGACGGGCCATGCCGTACTGGCCGTACTGTTCGACCAGCGTGCCGCCCTGCCGCGCGTAGTCCAGCAGGCGCGCGTTGTTCGCGCGCAGCGATTCGTTGGCGTCGAACGCGCGCGGCCCCACGACGACCGCCGAGTACTTCGAGAGGTCCGCCTGCGCGACCTGGCTCGCCTCCACCGTCGTCACGTGCAGCCCGAGCTGCGAAAGCATCGGCTCCACGTTGTCGCCCACGCCGGGGATGTACGCCACGGTCATTCCCGCCGCGTACTTCACGTCCACCGCCTGCACCTTCAGGCGGGCGGGCCGGTAATAGCGTTGCGTGCGGATGTGCGGATAGCCCACGGTGACGTAGCCCGTGTTGAACCGCTGGCCCTCGCTGGTCGCGTACGCCGAGATGGTGTGCACGCCCGGCGCGAGCCTGCCGCGCACGTGGAAGTAGAGGTCGACGTCCGCGTCCGGGGCCAGCGTCAGGTGGCGCGTCGTGCTGTCGGCGGTGAGGCCGGCGGGCAGATCGAGCGTCACCGTGACCGGCCGCGGGCTGGACCAGCCCGACCGCACGGCCACGTGCTCCACCCGGTCCAGCTGCGTGTTCGCCCGCGCGTACTCGATCTCGCGGTCCATCAGCACCGTCACCGCGGGCACGAAGGCGATCGGCGTGTCCACCTCGCCGATGGCCGGATTGGCGTACCGGTGCACGATCGGCGAGATCCCGGTCTCGAACCGCGTGCCGGCGATCTCCAGCCCGACGGTCGTGCCCGAGGTCTCCACCCGGTCGGCGCCCTCGAGCATCTGGGGCACCGGGGTTCCGGTGGTGTCGTGCGGGTTGCGCAGGCTGAACATGTCCCCCTGCAGCGGATAGCGGAGCCACCAGGGCATCGTCGGCTCGCCGTGCGGCGCCAGCACGTACGTCTGCTCCGCGAGGTCGCCCGGCGCGATGGTCCGCGCGGGGCCGGCGTTGTCGCGCCCGAAGAATTCCACCGGGGTGTCGCCGTGATTCACCGCCGTGATCGTCACCGGCGCGCTGTCGCCGATCGCGATCAGGTCGCGCGGCGCGGTGGCCAGGAGCTGCACGCCCGACGCGAGCAGCAGCGCATGCTTGGCGCGCCGTGCCTGCTCGTCCATCGTCGTCGCGAAGCCGCCCATGGCGCCCGAGCACACCGGCACCGGCATGCCGGGCGCGCGGCACGACGCCGGGACGCCCGCCTGCGCCCGCTGCACGAGCGCCAGGTAGTGGGCGATCGGCACCACCATCTCCGCCGGATCCGCCAGGTTCATGTGCCGCGCGACGTCGGCCTGGGCCGCGTCCAGCGAATCCACCGCCGAGCGCGCGGAAGCCGGCAACGGCAGCGACGCGAAGCGGCCGAAGCTCGAATCCACGCCCGCGAACAGCGACGAATCGTGCGGCGGCGTGGACGCGGCGCGTGATTCGGAGAGGCGCACGTAGTCCATGCGTCCTTCGAGCGGCGCCAGGTTGCCCTGCCCCTGCGAGTGGTGCTGCGACCGGCTCTCCGCGGCCAGGGCGGTGTACGTCTGGCCGACCAACGGGTCGTAGGCCCCGACGTCGAACCCGATCGCGCCCTCGGGCGGCGGCGCGCCCCGCCGGCGGCCGCCGAACACGCGCGCCGAGCGGTAGAACAGCGTCGGCGTCCACGCGCCCAGCCCGTTCGTGGCCGAGCGCGGATAGGCCACGGTGTCGCCGGCCAGGTCGAACGCGACCTTGGACAGGATTCCCGACACCTGATGGTGTCCGTGGCCGTCGCGCGGCGTGCCCGACCAGATCGAGATCACCACCTGCGGCCGGTAGGCGCGGATCACGCTGATCATGTCGCGCAGGATCGAGTCGCGCGGCCAGTGCTTGAACGTCTCGGCCGCCGTCTTCGAGAACCCGAAGTCGTAGGCCCGCGTGAAGTACTGCCGGCCCCCGTCGATGCGCCGCGCCGCCAGCAGCTCCTGCGTGCGGATCATGCCGAGCAACGGGCCCAGCTCGTTGCCGACCAGGTTCTGGCCGCCGTCGCCGCGGGTGAGCGACAGGTAGGCCGTCTCGATGTGCCGCCCGGTGGCCAGATACGCGATGAGCTGGGTGTCTTCGTCGTCGGGATGCGCCCCGATGATCAACACGCGCGCCGAGGTCCCCAGTCCCTCGACGGCCTCACCGAGCGCGGCCGCGCCGCGCTCCTGTCCGAGCAGGAATCGCGGCGACAGCACCAACGCCGCGACCAGCACGAGATAACGAGTTCGCACGCCACCCTCACCGGATTGCGGGAATCTTTGCTCGGAGCACGCCCCGCGGGCGTCCTCCTACGGAGAGACCTTCATCGCCTTCCGGCGCGGGGAGTTCGCCGGCGTCAGCGTGAGCGCATCGCTCACGATGCGCGCCTGCTCGCGCGCGTGTACCCAAGCATAACCCTCGGCCGGGCTGGCGCGTTCCGGGCGTCCAACGTACCGCACCGAAAGCTGCGTCCCGGTGGACGCCCGCAGGCGAGGCGACACGTACGTCCACGCTCCCATGTTCCGGGGCTCTTCCTGCGCCCACACCACGTCCTCGACGTTCGGATACGCATCCACGATGGCGCCGATCGCCTCGTGGGGCCAGGGCGCGAGCTCTTCCACCCGCACCAGCGCCACCCCCGGCTCCTCGCCGGCCTTGCCCCACGCATCGAGCATGTCGTAGTAGATCTTGCCCGTGCAGAACACGAGACGCCGCACTTCGTCCCGGTGGGCCGCGGCGCGGGGATCGTCCAGCACCGGCTCGAACCGGCCCGCGGCCAGCGCGTCGAGGTGCGACTGCGCGGCCGGCAGACGGAGCAGCGACTTGGGCTGCATCAGGACCAGCGGGCGCTGCATCGCGCGCCTGGCCTGGCGGCGGAGCGCGTGGAAGTACTGCGCCGGCGTGGACGGGTAGGCCACCGACAGGTTCTCCTCGGCGGCGAGCTGCAGGTAGCGCTCCAGCCGGGCGCTCGAGTGCTCGGGCCCCTGCCCCTCGTAGCCGTGCGGCAGCAGCAGCACGAGCGCCGAGTCCTGCCCCCACTTCGAGTGCCCCGACGACACGAACTGGTCCACGATCGGCTGGGCGACGTTGGCGAAGTCGCCGTACTGCGCCTCCCACAGCACCAGGTCGCGCGGAGCCACGATGCTGAACCCGTACTCGAACCCCAGCACCGCCATCTCCGACAGCGGGCTATTGTAGATCTCGAATGGCGCGCGCCGCTCCTTGAGGTTGGCCAGCGGGACGAACGTCGCCCCCGTGTTCACGTCGTGCAGCACCGCCTGGCGGTGCGAGAACGTGCCCCGCTCGGCGTCCTGCCCGGTGAGCCGCACCCCCAGCCCCTCGGCGATCAGCGACGCGAACGCCAGAGCCTCGGCGTGCCCCCAGTCGATCGCCCCCGTCTGCAGGCCGTCGCGCCGCCGCGCCAGCGTGCGCTGCAGCGTCGGATGGAGCGTGAACCCCTCCGGCCAGCTCAGCAGCTCCTCGTTGTACGCCGCCAGCCGCTCGGCCGCGACCGCCGTGTCCGGATGGTCCCACCGCGGCGCATGCGTCTCCACCGCCGCGGGCTCCGGCTCCTCCCGCTTCGCCTTCACTTCCTTGAACAGCTCGGCGAACCGGTCGGCCACCGCCTGGTCCAGCGCCTGCACCTCGTCTTCCGTCACCACGCGCTCGCGCACCAGCCGCGCGCCCCACACCTCGCGGGCCGTGGGATGCGCCTTGATCAGGTCGTACATCCGGGGCTGCGTGAACGCCGGCTGGTCGGCCTCGTTGTGCCCGTGCCGCCGGTAGCCCACGAGGTCGATCAGGAAGTCCTTGCGGAACTTGTCGCGGTACAGCATCGCCAGCCGCACGGCGTGGATGCACGCTTCGATGTCGTCGGCGTTGACGTGCACGATCGGCACCTCGAACCCCTTGGCCAGATCACTCGCGTAGTGCGTGGACCGCGCGTCCGTCGGGTCGGTGGTGAAGCCCACCTGATTGTTCGTGATGAGGTGCAGCGTGCCGCCCACCCGGTACCCGCGTAGCAGCGCCAGGTTGAACGTCTCGGCCACCACCCCCTCGCCGGGAAACGCCGCGTCGCCGTGCACGCAGATCGGGAGCACCGTGCCCTCGTCCTGCGCATCGGGATTGCCCGCGTCGCGCTGCATCGCCCGCGCCGCCCCCATCATCACCGGGTTCACCAGCTCCAGGTGGCTGGGATTGGGCACCAGCTCCAGGCGCAGCGTGTGGTCGCCCTGCGGGCGCTCGGCGCCGTACCCCAGGTGGTACTTCACGTCGCCCGACCGGTTCGGATCGGGCGACACGCGCTCGCCGGCGAATTCGGCGAACAGGTCGGTGGCCGGCTTCCCCATCACGTGCCGCAGGACGTTCAGCCGCCCGCGATGCGCCATGCCGAGCACCACCGTGCGCGCGCCGCTCTGCGCCCCGCGCGCAATGGCCTCGTCCAGCACCGGCACCAGCGCGTCCACGCCCTCGATCGAGAAGCGCTTCGCGTTCACGAACGCAAGACCGAGGAACCGCTCGAACCCGTCCACCTCGGTGAGCCGGCCGAGCAGCGCCTTCTTCTCCTCCGGCGTCAGCGGCGCCGAGAACGTCCCGCGCTCGATCTGCTGCCGGATCCAGAGCCGCTCGTGTTCGTCGCTCACGTGCACGAACTCGTACGCCAGGCTGCCGCAGTACCACGCGCGGCGCTTCGCCACGACGTCCGCCGCCGTCCCCTCGCGTTCGCCCAGCGCCGTGGCCGGCACCTCGTGCAGGTCGGCTTCCGTGATCCCGTGGTATTCGGGCGTCAGCTCGGCCGCGCCGTGCGGCGGCGCGCCCAACGGGTCGATCGGCACCGCGTAATGACCGTAGCGCCGGATGGCCGCCACCAGGGCGCCCGCTCCGGCCGCCTTGCGCAACAGCTCCGTGTCGAAGCCACCCGCCGCCGCCCCGGCGGCCGGCGCCGCGCCCCCCAGCGATTCCGCGAACCGGAAGAACTGCCGCCACGACTCGTCCACCGAGGCCGGATCGCGCCGGTACGCCTCGTACATCTCGGCCACGTAGCCGTCGTTGAACACACTGGAAATCGGGAGCCCGCTCATGGGGGGAAAATCTAATCAGCGCCGGAGGGCCGGCGTCAGCCGACGACGCCCCTCAGGCGGACACTTCGAGCGGCAGCACGAGGGTGAACGTGGAACCACTCCCCGGCATCGAATCCACCTCGAGCCGCCCCCCCAGCATCGCGGCCAGCCGGCGCGAGATGTACAGCCCCAGCCCCGTGCCGCCGTACCGCCGCGTCGGCCCCGCCTCGAGTTGCGCGAACGGCTGGAACAACCGCTCCAGGTCCTCCGCCGAGATCCCGATCCCGGTGTCGTGCACGCTGAACCGCACCTCGTCTCCCGAGCGCTGCACCGACAGCCGCACCTCGCCGGCGTCGGTGAACTTCACCGCGTTCCCGGCCAGGTTCACCAGGATCTGCCGCGCCTTGTCCACGTCGCTCGTCATCCGGATCGGTTCCACCGCCGACTCGCTGATCACCGCGATGTTCTTGCGCCGCGCCTGCGGCTCCGCCATCGCCGCCGCGGCCACCACCAGGTCGTCGGCCAGGAACTCCGTGGGCCGGACCACCTCGCGCCCCTGCTCCAGACTGGTGTACGCCAGCACCTCCTCGATCATCGACGCGAGGTGCTCCGTCACCGCCCGCATGCGCGCCAGCACGTCGAGCTGGGAGTCGGACAGCGGCCCGATGACCTGGTCGCTGAGCAGCTCCTCGTAGCCCGTGAGCGCGGTGAGCGGGGTGCGCAGCTCGTGGGAGATCGTCGCCAGGAACCGCCCCTTGGCCGCATCGCCCGCCTGCGCCTGTTCGTAGAGCTGCTCCTTCCAGATCGCGAGGGCCGCGTGGTCGGCGATCACGCGCAGCCGCTGGGCCTCGCGCGTGTTGAACGGGATCGAGCGCGCGTCGCGCATCACGGCCAGCGTGCCCAGCACGCGATCGTGCGCGATGAGCGGCGCCATGAGCATCGGCCCGACCTCGGCGTCCGAGAAGCGCCGGGCCTGCGGGCTCTCCGACTGTCCGAAATCGTCCACCATCGCCACGTCGCGCGCCGCGATGGCGCGTTGGGCCATCGTTCCCGCGAGCGAGAACCGCAGCCCGCCCACCTGCGTGGCGATTCCCACCGCGGCCACGATCTCGCCCTCGGTCTCGGTCGTCCGCAGCACCGCCGCCCCGTGGCCGCGGCACAGCGCCGCCGCCGCCTCGCACAGCAGCGCCAGCAGCTCCGCCGAATCGGCGACCTCCGACATCTGGCGGGCCAGGGCGCGGAGCGACTCGTTCTCCTCGCTCCGCTCCTCGAGCGCCTTGTCGCGCGCGCTGCGCAGCGTCGCGAACGCGCGCGACACCACGATCACCAGGCTCAGGGTACGGTCGCGCGCCACGCGCACGCCGTACGCCCGGAGCTCGCCCCCCACGTTGTGCTCGAGGTCGAACCGCCGCGTCGCTCCGTCGGCCAGCGTCGTGCGGATCATCGCCGCTCCCGGTTCGACCGTGAACCCGGGATAGATCGTCCAGAAGTCGGCCGCCACCGCCTCCTCGCGCGGCGCCCCCAGGATCCGCTCCCACGACGCGTTGACGTACCGCACCCGCCAGTCCGGACCCACCACCGCCACGGCGTCGCCCAGCGCGTCCATCGCCGCGCGCGTGTCCACGCCGCTGTCCGCGGACCCCGGGCGGTAGTCGGCCGCGCGGGGCGGCGTGTCGAGAAACTCGCTGGAGGGGCTCACGGCCGAACACTGGCCGGAGCACGATCCCGGCGTCAAGCCGCCGGCGACGCGTCCCCGCCGTCGAATCCCTTGCGGACCAGCTCGGCGAACGGCCCCCCCGCCGAGACCAGCTCGTTCCACGTGCCGATCTCGGCCACCCGTCCGTCCTGCAGCACCACGATGCGGTCGGCCCGGCGCACCGTGGACAGCCGGTGCGCGATCACCAGCGTCGTCCGGCCGCGCGTCGCCGCCTCCAGCGCCGCCTGCACCAGCTCCTCCGACACCGTGTCCAGGTTCGACGTCGCCTCGTCGAGGATCAGCAGCCGCGGATTGCGGACGATCGCCCGGGCGATGGACAGCCGCTGCCGCTGCCCGCCCGACAGCATCACCCCGCGTTCGCCGATCGGCGTCTCCAGCCGGTCGGGCAACGACTCCAGGAAGTCGTCCAGGTGCGCCACGTGCAGCGCGAACTCGATGTCCTCGGTCGTCGCCCCGTCGTACCCGAACGCCACGTTCGCGCCCAGCGTGTCGTTGAACAGGAAGGGCTCCTGCTCCACCAGCGCCACGCCGGCGTGCCAGCTCTCGGGCGAGAACTCCCAGTAGTCGGTCCCGTCCACCAGGACGCCGCCCGCCGTCGGCTCGCGCATCCGCATGAGCAGCGTGGCCAGCGTGGACTTGCCGCTGCCCGACCGGCCCACCAGCGCCACGGTGCCTCCCGCCCGGACGTCGAACGATACCTCGTGCAGGGCGCGCTTCGCCGGCGCGTATTCGTACGACAGCGCGCGCACGGTGACGCGGTCGCGGATCGCCTCGAACCGCGCCGTGCCGAACGGGCGGGTCGGGAAGTGCGGCGTCGCCAGCCATTTCCCGATCTCGCGCAGGCTGCCCGCGAGATAGAGCAGGTGCGCCTGCGTGCCCGAATAGCGGTTCACGAGCGGCACGAGCCGCAGCAGCACGAGGCCGAACGCGGTGAGCTTGGCCTGCGACATGTGGCCCGGCGTGACGAGCAGCGCGAACGACCCGATGAGCAGCGCCAGCGCGATCGAGATCGAGCCCGTCTCCACGAGCGGCACCAGCACCGCGGTCCCACGCCGGAAGTGCTCGTCGGTCCGCGCCTGCTGCTCGCTCGCCGTGCCGAACCGCTTCGCGATCGCCGCCTGCGCATGCACGGCGCGAATCACGCGCACGCCGTTGAACGCCTCGGCCGCGGCCCGCGTGAGCGTCATGTTGGCGCCCGTCAGCTCGCGGCCGAGCCGCCCGAAGTAGCGGTACAGCCGCGCGATCAACATCGCCGCCCCCACGCCCGCCACGAGCGTGGCCAACGCCAGGGGGAGCGAGATCCAGATCAGCGCCACGAAGAACAGTCCCGCGGTGGCCGCCGTCTGCGCCATGCCGATCAGCACGGTCAGGCAGTCCATCGCCCGCCGCGTCTCCTCGACGAACAGGTTCGACAGCGCGGCCGACGACTGCTGTTCGAACACCTCCAGCGGCGCCGCCTGCAGGCGCGCGAACAGCGCCGCGCGCAGGTTCTCCACGCTCTCGCGCTCGATCCGCGCCATCAGCGAGGTGTTGAGATAGCTCGACGCGTTCTTGAGCCCGATCACCACCACGATCGCCGCTGCGAACACGATCGATAGCGCCACCGGCGACGCCGCCGGCGCCCAGTGCAGGACCAGTCGCACCGGCCGCGACCCGCTCGACGTCGTGCCGATCACGATGTTGAGCAACTGGGCCAGCAGCCCCACACCCGCCACCTCGAGCACCGTGGTCAGCGCCATCGTCACCACGATGGTGGCCACCCGCCCACGCGTGAACGGTATGAACGGCCGCAGCGTGCGCAGCTCGCCGATCAGGCGCCGTATGTCCTTGAGCGGGTTCCGCATGGGCGTGCGCCAAGTTACCGCGCGGCGTCGCCCCCGACCATGGCGGAATCGGCCGCGCGCACGACGACCGCGTCCCCCGGCGCCACCTCGCCCTCCGTCAGGACGCGCGCGTACACCCGGCTCCAGCCCGGATGCACCTTCTGCGAGATCCGCGTGAACGCCTCGTCGGCGAAATACGGGCCCAGGTTCTCGCACGGGTGCGCGTACCCGGTGACCTCACCCTCCACCGTGCCGGCGCGGAACCTCGCGCCCACCGCCATGGCGTCCCATGGAATGCCCCGGAGCGTGAGATTCTCCCCCGCCGCGCCCGCGGCGATCGCATGCCCCTCGCCCCGCAGTGCGTCGATCAGATCCGCGGAATAGAGGCACAGCGCCCGCGCCGGACCGCCGTGGTGCCGCCGGTCCCGCTGCCGGTCGCCGGCCACGCCGTCGGCCGACACCCGCGCCCGCTCCACGGCGCGCTTCGGTACGCCCCCGTCGGAGACGCTGACCGCCACCACCGTGCCCCTGAGTTCGCGCGTCAGAAGTAGACCCTCCCCGCGGTGGCCTCCGGAGCAATCTCACCCACGTCCACCTGCACCGGAATCCCGCCGTTCCGCGTGCGCAGCGCGGTGCGCGTCGGGAAGCCGAGCTGCCCCGTGAGCCGCGCGTCCGGCGAGTACAGCGCGAGCCGCCACCCCGGACACCGGCGGCGCAGCACGTGCCCCAGCTGCGCGTAGAGATTCCGGATCGTGTGCCGCTCCCCGACCCGTACGCCGTACGGCGGATTGGTCGCCACCAGCCCCCGCCCGCCCGCCGGCGGCTCGATCGCCGACACGGCCTGCACGGCGAACTCCACGTCGTCCGCCACGCCGGCCCGTGCCGCGTTCGCGCGTGCCGCGTCGATCGCCCCCGCGTCGCGGTCCGACGCGCGGATCGCGACCGGGGCCCGCGGCAGCATCTGCGCCCGCGCCTCGTCCAGGAGCCGCGCGAATGCGCCGCGCGGGAATTCCGGCCAGTCGAGACAGGCGAACTGCCGGTTCAACCCCGGCGGCATGCGCCGCGCGACGAGCGCCGCCTCGATCGCGATCGTCCCCGAGCCGCACAGGGGATCCACCAGCGGCGTCTCCCCGCGCCAGTCGGACGCCGCGAGCAGCGCCGCGGCCAGCGTCTCGCGCAACGGCGCCTTCGCCACCGCCTGCCGGTAGCCGCGCATGTGGAGCAGCGCGCCCGAGCTGTCCGCGCTCACCGTACACTCGTCGTGCGCGATCCGCACGATGAACAGCTGCTCGCGCTCGGCGTCCGCGGTCTCCGCATCATCGTCCGCCTCGCGCGTCGAGTACGCGCTCGCCGCCTGGAGGCGGTGCTCGATCGCCGCCGCCAGCCGCTGCGCCACCGCGTCGGAATGGTAGAGCCGCGACTTGCGGCAGGTCACGCGGAAGCGGACCGCGCTCCCCGGGGAGACGAACCGCTCCCACGGAATGCGCCGCGCGTGGCGCTCCAGCTCGTAGAACGCGCGGGCCTTGAACCGCGCCGCGCGCACCACCACCCGGGTCGCCGTGCGCAGCCAGAGGTTCGCCCGGCACAGCGACGTCGCGTCACCCGTCCACGACACGCCCCCCTCCTCCACCACCGGTGTCTCGCCCAGCGCCGTCAGCTCGGCCGCCGCCAGCGGCTCGAGCCCCGGCGCGGTGATCGCGAAACAGGAGAACGCGCTATTCGCTTCGCTGGAGGACGGCGTTGGCGGCACCGGAGGGCGACGGGGCGGGAGCGGGCTCGGTCCGCCGTAGCGCCCACCGCGTGGCCACGCGATAGCCCAGGAGCCCGACGAACACGGTGAGGTAGACCAGCGGAAAGAGCGTGTCCTTCTTGACGGCCCAAAGGTAGTGGACCGTCCCGCCGATCGCGATCAGGTAGATCAGCCGGTGCAGCCGCGCCCACCGCCGCCCCCCCAGCCGCCGCACCGCCTTGTTGGTGGACGTCAGGGCCAGCGGAACGAGCAGCAGGAAGCTCGCCATCCCCACCAGGATGTACCGGTGCTTCACGATCTCCCCCGCCATCAGCCCCCAGGCGAAGAACCAGTCCACCCCCACCCACATCGAGAGGTGGACGCACGCATAGAAGAACGTGAATAACCCGAACATCCGGCGGTAGCGCGCCAGGAAGCCGAGGCGGAACAGCTCCCGCGCCGGCGTCACCGAGAGCGTGATCGCCAGGAACCGCAGCGTCCACAGCCCGGTGAAGATCTCCGCCTCCTCGATCGGGTTCACCCCCAGCCCGTCGGGGCGGAACGCCCGCCACGTGAGATCGGCCGCCGGCAGCAGACACGCCGCGAACACCGCCGGCTTGAGCCAGCGCTGCCGCCCCAGGATCCGCGAGACCGTCAGAAGTTCTTCCTCAGATCCATGCCGGCGTACATCGACGCCACCTGGTCCCCGTATCCGTTGAACATCAGCGTCGGCCGGTGGCGCCACTCGCCGATGCGCCGCTCCACCGATTGCGTCCACCGAGGATGGTCCACGTGCGGATTCACGTTGGCGTAGAAACCGTACGCCTCCGGCCACGCCAGCATCCACGTCGTCATCGGCTGCTGCGCGACGAACTCGATCTTCACGATCGCCTTGATGCCCTTGAACCCGTACTTCCACGGCACGATCAGCCGCACCGGCGCCCCGTCCTGCTTCGGCAGCGGCTTCCCGTACAGCCCCGTCACCAGCAGCGTGAGCGGATGCATCGCCTCGTCCATCCGCAGCCCCTCGACGTACGGCCACTGGAGCACCGGCCGCCGCTGCCCCGGCATCTCCGCCGGGTCGTACAGCGTGGTGAACTTCACGAACTTCGCCCCCGGCTCCGGCTCGAACCGCTTCAGCACGTCGCCCAGCACGTAGCCGTCCCACGGGATCACCATCGACCACGCCTCGACGCAGCGCAGCCGGTACACCCGGTCCACGTGGGTCACCGACGTGAACAGATCCTGCAGCGCGTAGTGCCCCGGCTTCTTGCACAACCCGGCCACCTCCACCGACCACGGGCTCGTCTGCAGCTGCTGCGCGTACTGCTTCGGATCGGCCTTGTCGGTGCCGAATTCGTAGTAGTTGTTGTACGAGGTGATCTGGTCCCACGTGTTGAGCTTGTCCGCCGGGGGACCCTCGGCCCCCAACGCGCTCCGCAACGCCGCCGGCGCCAGCGTGCTCCCCGCCGCGATCGCCCCCACCGCGCCCGCCAGCTTCAGAAACGCGCGCCGGTTCACGTAGTCGCGCTCCGGCGTGATCTCCGACGACCTGATGTCGTCCGGCTTCCCGATCAGCATGCTCGCTCCTCGCGGCCCACTCGGCCGGCTTTCCGAACATACCGGAAACCGCCATCCACCGTTCCCGCATTCTGGCAGGCCGAATGTATGCGTTCTGCCAGGACCGGCCCCCGCGCCGGCCGCGAATTGCCGTTTTGGCCGTTTCGCCCCGGCACACGGGTTGCGCTTCCGGACCGGCGTGGCGCGGCCCGCCTTCCGGCGACGCCAGACGCCGACTCGAATTTCCAATCACGGAGGAGTGTTATGCTGACCACCCGTTCGCTGTCGTCCACGCTCGATCGCATGATGTCCCTCAACCAGGCGCTCGATGACGCCTTCTTCACCGGCGCCCGCAACGGCGCGGCCCGCGTCTGGGTTCCCGCGCTCGACGTCGCCGAGCGGAAGGACGCGTATCTGATCACCCTCGACCTCCCCGGCGTCGACCCCAAGACCGTGGACCTGAGCTTCGAGCAGAACGTGCTCACGATCCGCGGCACCAAGCCCTCCACGCTCGTCGCCTCCGCCGAGGATGGCGAGATGCGCGTCTACGCCAACGAGCGCGTGAGCGGTACCTTCGAGCGCGCCGTCCGCCTCCCCGAGTTCGTGGACGGCGACAGGATCGCCGCGCATGCCCTGAACGGCGTCCTCGAGATCACCGTGCCCAAGGCCCAGGCCGCGCAGCCGCGCAAGATCGAGATCCGCGCGACCGCGCCGCAGGTCACCGCCTAGTTGCACCCCGGCGGCTCACCGCCGTCCGGACCCCCTGAAACCGCCCGCTCCCGCCCCTCCGGCGGGGGCGGGCGGACCCTCTTGCAGCCCGACCCTTGACATTCATACGTATGTATCACATGATACGAACGTATGACTAAATCAGTCCCTACCCGCGACCGCATCCTCGACGCCGCCCGCACCCTCTTCACCGAACGCGGCTACGACGCGGTCTCCGTCCGCGACATCGTCGCCAAGGCCCGCGTCAACCTCGGCGCGGTCACCTACCACTTCGGCTCCAAGGAAGCGCTCTACCACGCGGCCCTCGAGTCCATGACCGGCCCCTTCGCCGCCCGGGTCGCCGAATTCGCCGCCTCGCCCGGGGCGCCCCTCGACCGCATCGAGGCCATCGTCCGCGGGGTCCTGGCGCACCTGCTCGACAACCCCGGAGCGCCCACCGTGCTCCTCCGCGAGCTGGCCAGTGACCGCCCCCTGCCGCCCCCGATCGCCAACCTCATGCGCCGGAACATCGGCGCGGTGTCGGCCACCATCACGGAGGGACAGCGCGACGGCTCGATTCGCGCCGGCGACCCCACGCTCCTCGCCCTCACGGTGATCTCGCAGCCTTTCTTCCTCCGCGCCGCGCGCCGCGTGGTCGGCGTCGCCCTCGGCACGGACCCCGCCGCGATCGACCAGCAGGCCCGCATTACCGACCACGTCGTCGAGAGCGTGCGCCGGGCCATCGCCAACTCTCCGCAGGTGCCGTCATGATCGCCGCCTTGCTCCTCGCGCTCGCGGTGCAGGCGCAGGATACCACGCGCCTCACCCTCCAATCGCTCGTCGATCGCGCCCTCGGCACGCATCCCGCGGTCGCCGCCGCCGAAGCCGCCCGCGACCGCTCCACCGCCGATCTCTCCGGCGCCCGATCGAGCCTGTTGCCCACCCTCGGCTTCTCCGGCGGGATCACCCGGTATCAGGAACCGATGATCGTCGCCCCGCTGCACGGGCTCGATCTGCGCAATCCGCCGCTCTTCGATCGCACCCCGTACCAGGCCGGCCTCTCGCTCAACTGGACGGTGTTCGACTTCGGCAAGCGCTCGGCGCAGATCCGCGCCCAGTCCGCGTTGCGCGATGCCGCCGGCGACGCGCTCACCGCCACCGAACAGCAGCTCATGACGGCCACGGTGCACGCCTACCTCGGCGTGCTCGACGCGCGGCAGCTCCTGGCCGCGCAGGATCGCCTGCTCGCCGCGCTCACCTCCGCCGAAGGCCGCACCCGCCAGCTCGAAGCCCAGGGCAAGGCGGCGCGCGTGGACGTGCTGCGTCTCGATGCCGAGGTCCAGAGCGCCCGCGCCGACCGCATCACCGCCGCCTCGCAGCTCGACGTCGCCGAGCACCAACTCGCGCGGCTCGCCGACGTGTCGTTCGACGCCGTGCACGGAGCGGTGCTCGCTCCCCTCGCCCTCGCCGACACGGCGGCCCTCGGCGACACGACGGGCGCCGCGCAGGCCGACCTCGTCGCCCGCGCCGTGCACACCAGTGCCGACGTGCGTGAGCTGGAACAGCGCTCCCTCGCCGCCCGCGCCGGCGTCGCCGCCGCGCGGGCCACCTGGTTCCCCACGGTCCAGGTGCAGGCGGGCTACACCGACTGGGGCCGGGCCACCGGCAACTATTCCACCCAGTGGCAGGCCGGGCTCGCGATGTCGTATCCCATCTACACCGGTGGCAGCCGCGTGAGCGCCATCGAACGTGCGTCGGCCGACCAGCGCGCCGCGCAGGAACAGGTCCGCGCCGCCCGGCTCACCGTGGAGCAGCAGGTGGATCAGGATCTGGCCGCGGTCCGCGAGGCCCACGCCCGCGTGGCCGCGCTGCAGAGCGCCGTCGCGCAGGCGCGGGAAGTCGAGCGCATCGAGCAGCTCGCGCTCGACGTCGGCACCGTGGTCCAGACCGACTATCTCGACGCCGAAGCCAAGCTGTACTCGGCGCAGGCCGGCCTCATCCAGGCCCGCCACGCCGAAATCGCCGCGCGGGTGGATCTCGCCCGCACCCTGGGCGAGCTGTCTCGCAACTGGCTCGCCCGCAACGTGGAGTCCCTGCCATGAACCGCAAGCGCGTCATCCCCGTCGTCGTGGTGCTGCTCGTCGCCGCCACGGCGGTCTATCTGCTCGCCTTCCGCAACCGCGCCGATGCCGCCGAGCAGCCGCTGTCCGGCACCGTCGAGGCCACCGAGGCCGATCTCGGATTCGAGGTGCCGGGCCGCATCCTCACCGTCGGCCCGCACGAGGGCGACCGGGTGAAGGCCGGCGACACGCTGGCCACGCTCGACCGCGCCGAGCTCGCCGCACGGCGCGCCCAGGCCCGGGCCGCACTGCAG
>JBJKPA010000088.1:0-2807 GCA_046706905.1 Gemmatimonadaceae bacterium | reverse complement strand
AAACAGACGTTGCGTGGGCGCGCCGGAGGGCGAGTTCGCCCCGGGCGCACGCGGAGGGCCGGCCATGGTGATCAAGCGGGCGTTGCAGATCGTGTTCGCGTTGGCGGTCGCGGGCACGCTGTTCTCGGGGACGCTGAGCTATCGCGAGCTCTTCGGTACGGGCGCGCTGTCCTGTCCGTCGCCGGGCGCCCCGGGCACGCTGCTCGGCTATCCGGCGTGCGTGTACGGGTTCTTCATGTTCCTGATCATCACGGTCATCGCCGGGGCCGGGCTCTTCTACGGCGCGCGCGAGGCGCCCGCGGGCGAGGCCT
Source organism: Gemmatimonadaceae bacterium (assembly GCA_046706905.1). GTDB lineage: Bacteria > Gemmatimonadota > Gemmatimonadetes > Gemmatimonadales > Gemmatimonadaceae > JAGWRI01. Next base: position 2,496 of record JBJKPA010000088.1, on the reverse strand, counting down.
GACCCCCGGGCGTTGCGGCCGCGCGGGCGCGGCTACCTGAGCGCGGTGTTGAGCAGCGCGGCCAGCCGGTAGCCGGCCAGGGCCATGCGGTCCTCGGCGGTCCTGAGCGCCTCGGCCTTGTATGCCGCCGAGGGCGCGGAGCCGCGCACGATGCCGTCGTACACCTGGTGCTGCGCGACGAGCAGGCTCTCGCGCTCCCACACCGAGACCTGCTGCGAATCGGCCGCCGGCCGCATGGACGCCAGCGGGTGCGCGGCCGTGATGCGGCCGGCGATGCGCGTGGCGTAGGCGATCGAATCCTCGCCGTCGCGCGGGATGGCCTCGTCGAGGATGCTGTCCCAGAACCAGTGCAGGTTGAGGCGCCCGTCGAGATGGAAGTCGTTGCCGCCCTTGTCGCCGTGCGGGAGCGGCTCCTGCGGCGTGACGCGCGAGCTGGCGTGCAGCGGCTGGTGGATGTCGCCCACGAGGTGGAGGATCCAGGCGAGGTCCACCGCCTTCTCGGTGTCGGGCACGCTCGGGTCGGCGAGCGCGGCGCGCAGCGCCTCGATCTTCTCGCCGGCGTTCGCGGAGTCGGGGCCGGTGCCGGGGATGTCGTGCGGCTGTCCGGTGACGACGTCCCAGTAGAAGTCGGCGTAGTGCCAGGCGGGGCGGTTGTAGACGTGCGACGGGAGTTTGGCGTCGCGCACGACGTCGGGCCAGGTGGAGGCGTTCATGAAGAGCGCGCGGTCGCGCTGCGCGTCGCTGCCGGTGGCGGGGCGCATCTCGGCGAGTCCGGTGAGCGGCGGCGCGTGGAGGAGCAGCTCGACGGCCCGCGCGCGGGCGCGCGGGGTCATGTTGTCCCAGGCGATGTCGGCGATGGTGCGGTGGCCGGTGGCGTTCCAGGCGCTGAGGGCGCCGGGGAGGATCAGGATGGTGGCGAGGGCGGCGAGCAGGGCGAGAGAGCGGCGCATGGGGAGTGTGAGACGGTAGGACAGTAGGACAGTAGGACAGTACGACGGTCACGGCGTGAAGTGGTTCGCCGTCCTACCGTCCTACGGTCATACCGTCATACCGGTGGGGTTGGGCGGTGAAGGGGGCGCGGCAAGGCCCCGCCCCCGGGCGGTCACGGGCCAGCTGGTTTCGATCGTGTACTCCCGCACGCCGTACACCAGGTCGTGCAGGTGGGTCACGATGCATACGTGATTCGGAATGACCCGCACGAGATCGCCGACCTCGGGGCGCCACGCGGTGCCGGCGAGGTCGAGGATGCCGTGCTCCTCGGACATGGACTTCACGACGACGCCCGGGTGCTCGAGCAGCACGCCCCAGCCGTCGCCGTCGGGGCCGCGCATCGGCTCGCGGCCCAGCGCCTTGCTCCCGGCGTCGATCACTGCCTGGCCGGGCACGGCCGTGCTCACGACCGTGGCGAGCACGGTGAGCGCGCAGTCGGCCAGCGCGCAGGCTCCGATCGCCGCCGTGGTCCGGTCGTTGTACACGTAGGTGCCGGGACGGAACTCGGTGACGCCGCGCAGCTCGTGCGTGCGCCAGAGCGTGGGCGTGGAGCCGCCGCTCACGATTTCGGGGTCCAGCCCCGCCGTGCGGAACACGGCCAGCGCCATGGCGAGCGCGTCGTTCAGCTCGGCGAGCGCGGCGTCCTGGGCGTCCACGGCGTCACGGATGTGGCCGGGGTAGAACATGATCCCCTTCCACTCGAGCGGCGGCCGGGCGAGCACGGCGCGGGCCAGCTCCACCGCCTCGGCCACGTCGGCCAGCCCCACGCGCCGCATGCCCAGGTCGAGCTCGACCAGCACGCCGATGGGACGGCCCGCCGCGCTCGCCGCGGCGTGCAGCTCGTCGAGCGCGCGCACCGAGTCGAGGGCCACCGTCACGTTCACGTCGGCGGGAAGCGCCGCGATGCGGCGGGCGCGCGGCGTGGCCACCGGCGGATAGGCGACGAGCAGGTCCTTGCAGACCGTGGACATCACCTCGGCCTCGAACGGCGTGGTGCAGGTGAGCCCGGCGGCGCCGCGCTGCATCTGCTCCACCGCCACGCAGGGTGCCTTGTGCGTCTTCACGTGGGGGCGGAGGGCGAGCCCGTGCTCGCGCGCGTACGCCGCCGCCCGGTCGAGGTTGTGCTCGAGCCGGTCGAGATCCACCAGGGGGACGGGCGTTTCGAGAGCGAGAAAGGACATGAACGTCGCGTGCCCGCGCGGGCGGGCGCCTCCAGCGTCGGATTCGGACCTCGGCCAATCTATGCCCCGGCGCACCGCCGCGCGACGACCGCCGGTCAGTGCGCGGCGTACAGATCGTGCCGGGTGAGCGGCAACGGCGTGCCGCCCGCCGCGTCGGGCTTGGCGAACAGCACCTGGCAGAGCCCGATCTGGGCCGAGGCGAAGGAGTGTGCCGAGGCGGCCATGTAGAGGCGCCAGGTGCGCGCCGTGGCCTCGCCGGCCAGCCGCACGGCGTCGTCGTAGCGCGCCTCGAGGCGCCGCACCCAGGCGCGGAGGGTGCGCGCGT
>JBJKPA010000087.1:0-4419 GCA_046706905.1 Gemmatimonadaceae bacterium | reverse complement strand
GTGGTGGCCGAGAAGCCGGAGAGCCAGGACATCTGCTTCGTGCCCGACGGCGACCACACCAAGATCATCCGCTCCAAGCTCGGCGCCGGCGCGCCCAGCCTCGCGCGCGGCCCATTCGTGCTCTCGAATGGCGACGTGGTTGGGTGGCACGACGGCCACGCCCGGTTCACCATCGGCCAGCGGCGCGGGCTGCCGGGGGGATTCCCCGAGGCGATGTTCGTGACCGCCATCCGTCCCGCCGACCGCGCCGTGGTGATCGGGCCGCGCGAGGAGCTGCTCGGCAGCGGGCTCGTGGCCCGGGAGGTGAACTGGCTGGTGGATCCGCCCCACGTGGGCGACCGCGTCGAGGTGCAGGTCCGCCACCGGGCGCCGGCCGCGGCCGCCGAGGTCGTGCGGCTGGACGGTGGCGAAATCGAGCTGGCGCTGGACGAGCCGGTGAGTGCCATCACGCCGGGGCAGTCAGCAGTGTTTTATTATGGAGAGACGGTGCTCGGTGGCGGGTTCATCGAGGCGGCGGCACGGGCGATGCTCCCGGTGGTCGCGTAGGACGGTAAGACGGTAGGACGGTAGGACGGCGAGCGTAACCGCAGTTGACGGTCCTACCGTCCTACCGTCCTACTAGTACTTCAGTCCCCCCGCCTCCGCGAACTCCCGCATCATCTTCTCCTGCTCGGGCGTCAGCTTGTCGGGCACCGTGACCTCGACCTGCACGATCAGATCGCCCTGCGCGTCGTCCTTCGTGATGCCCTGCCCCTTCACGCGGAACCGCTTGCCCGACGGCGTGCCCGCCGGAATGCGGATCGCCACCTTGCGCCCGTTCAGCGTGCGCACGCCCACCTTGGAGCCCAGCGTGGCCTGCGCGATGTTGATCGGCACCTTGGCCACGAGATCGAGCCCCTCGCGCGAGTAGAAGCGGTCGGGCGCGACCTGAATCGAGATCAGCAGGTCGCCCGGCGGCCCGTGGCGCGCCCCCCGCCCGCCCTGCCCCTTGAGCCGGATACGCGTTCCCGTATCGGCGCCCGCCGGCACCGTGATCAGCACCTTGCGCCGGGCACGGATCTCCCCCGCGCCGCCGCACGTCGAGCACCGCTCGCTGGGCACCTGCCCCCGCCCCAGACACTGCGGGCACGGCCGCTGCACGGCGAACCCGCCCTGCCCGAACGAGATCGTGCCCCGCCCCCCGCACTCGGGGCAGGTCGTGAACTTCGCGCCCGGCGCGCCGCCCGACCCATGGCAGGTCTCGCACTCCTCCGTGACCTCCAGCTCCACCGGCACCTTGCCCCCGGTGGCCGCGATCCGGAACGGCACGTCGAGCGACCGCTCCACGTCCTGCCCGCGCTCGGGACCGCGCGACCGCTTGCCGCCCCCGCCGAACATCGAGCTGAAGATGTCGCCGAATCCGCCCAGCCCGCCGATGTCGAGATCCTCGAACTTGAATCCCCCCGGCGGCGCGTGCGGCCCGCCCGACGGACGCGCGCCGCGCGCCGACGTCGAGAAGCCGCCGAAGGCGCCCAGCCGGCGCATGTCGTCGTACTGTTTCCGTTTCTCCGCGTCCCCGATGACGTTGTACGCCTCCGAGACCTCCTTGAACCGCTCGGCGGCCTTCGGATCGTTGGGGTTCGCGTCGGGGTGGAATTTCTTGGCCAGCTTCCGGTACTGCTTCTTGATCTCGTCCTGCGTCGCGGAAGCAGGGACCCCGAGAACGGTGTAGTAGTCCTTGGTGGGAGGCATGCGGAATCGCTAGGGTTCGTCGTGCCACTGCGTCACGACGACGCGGGCGGGGCGGAGCAACTGGCCGTTGAACAGGTAGCCCACCTGATAGACCTGGGCCACGCGATGGTCCTCCTCGGGCAGCTCGGCCCGAGTCGTGGCCACCGCTTCGTGCAACGCCGGGTCGAACTGCTGGCCCACGGGATTTACCACCTCGAGACCGTGACCCGCCAGCGTCTTCAGCACCTTCTTCTCGACCATGGCGGCGCCCTGCACGACCGTGGCCGCGTCCACCGTGGCCGGATCCACGTGCGCGAAGCGCCCCAGGTCGTCCAGCGCGTCGAGGAGCCCGCGAATGAGCACCCCCATGCCGCGCTGCTCGGCGTCCTGCCGCTCGCGCACCGTCCGCTTGCGGAAGTTGTCGTACTCGGCGGCCAGCCGCAGGTACCGGTCCTTCTGGTCGGCTACCTCGGCTTCGAGTTGGGCGATGCGCTCCGGCTCGACCGCGACCTGAGGCGGCGTGGCCGGGATGTCGAAGTCGCCGGGGGGATCCCCGGCCGGAAGGTTCTCCGGGTCGGTCTGGGCGGCCGCAGGCTTGGCAGGGGACACGGGCTCGGTCTCTTGTCGCGCCTCCCGGCGCGAACGATGGGAATCGTGCTTATGAGGCATGGGCATAAAGTTCGTCCGTGCAGGGCTTTAGTGCAACGTCCGGGGGCCTCCAATCCGTCAGATCGACGACTTTTTGCCCCCACGCGGCAAACCGGTGACACGACGCACGCCGACCCGTGCAGTGATCGGCGGTGCCGAGCTGCCTCACCCACCGAGCCGGGCGTACGCTACGGCCATGCCCGATCTGCTGCCCCGTTACACCGTGGACATGTTCGACGCGCTCCCCGACACGCCGGGTGAGATCCGCGTCGGCAACGACACCAGCCTCCTTCCCGACATCCTCGTCTACCCGGCCCGCTTTCCACTCGGCATTGCCTGGAAGGACGTCACGGAGTGGCGGCTCGCGATCGAGATCGTGAGCCGCTCGTCGGCGATCTACGACCGCGATTACGAGCGGCGCGCCTACGCGGCGGTCGGCGTGCGCGAGTACTGGGTGGTGGATGCCCGCGCACACGCCGTGGAGATCCGGCACCCCGGCGACACGGAACCGCGTGTCGCGCGGGAGCGCGTGGTGTACCAGACGCCGGGGGCGAGTTCGAGGCCACCCTCGACCTCGACGCCCTCTTCCTCGGGGCGGCGTAGTTGCTTCTGGACATTGCGCCGGCCCCGTTGACGCCCCCGGGGACCCCAGGATAGCTTGTCAATCCCGATGCATTAGTTCGGGATTGACAGTTCCCATCAACCCACGCCGCTTCAACGAGATGCCGTCCGTCCAGCCCGCCTCGTTTTCGCCCGCCGACGGCGACCCCGAAGAGGGGTCGCGGCGCGCGGGCAGGCGCCGCCTGGTGACCCGACTGGCGATCGTGGCGGGGGTCCTGGCGGTCGCGGCGGTCCTGGCGTGGCAGGCGATGGCCGTGGGCGGCAATCCGGACCCCACGGCGGCCCACGGCTCGGCCGCGGTCGCGATCTTCGACGTCGGGGTGCTGACCTTCCGTGAGGGGCTGGAGTGCATCCTCGTGCTGGCGGCGATCACGGCCAGCATGGTGGGAGGGGAGCAGCCCTACCGGCGCCCGGTGGCGGCGGGGGCGGCGGTGGCCTTCGGCGCGACGGTCGTCACCTGGTTCATCGCCGCCGGGATCCTGAGCCGGCTGTCGGAGAGCGTGCCGGCGCTCGATCTGCAGGCGGCCACGGGCCTCCTGGCGATCCTCGTGCTCCTGCTGGTCATGAACTGGTTCTTCCACAAGGTCTACTGGACCGGGTGGATCAGCGTGCACACGCGCCGCAAGAAGGAGCTGATGACGGGCGCCGGCGTGGCGAACCGGGCGGCCGCCGAGCCGGGCCCCGCGATCACGCGGCGGCGGCTCCTGTGGGGGCTGGGGCTCCTGGGCTTCACCTCGCTCTACCGCGAGGGCTTCGAGGTCGTGCTCTTCCTGCAGAGCTACCGGCTGCAGCTCGGCGATCTGATCGTGCTGCGCGGCGTGCTCGTGGGGCTCTCGCTCACCGCGATCGTGGGGGTGCTGACGTTCGTGGCGCAGCGCCGGCTCCCGTACCGCAAGATGCTGGTGTTCACCGGCGTGCTGCTGGGCGGCGTCCTGCTCGTGATGGTGGGGGAGCAGGTGCAGGAGATGCAGCTCGCGCACTGGGTGCCGACGACCACGATCCATGCACTGCGGGCGCTGATCCCGGGGTGGGCCGAGCTCTGGTTCAGCGTCTTCCCCACGGTGCAGACGCTGGGCGCGCAGCTCCTGGCCGGGCTGCTCGTGATCGGCTCGTACGTCGTGGCGCGGACCCGCGTCGCGGCGCGGGCGCAGGCGTAGCGCCCCGGGCGCCCGCCGGCCGCCACCGAAATCCCGCCGGCCGCCTCGTCCCCCCACCCGCCTTGAACGGCGGTGCCGCGCCCGATATAGTTCACAACATGCAACAGTTGACAGCCGCTAATCGTCGGGCCGCCGGGGCCGTGGTGGAGACCGGCCTCGCCGTCTCCCGCCTCGTCCGCGCCCAGCTCCGCCGGCGCCGGGCCAGCCCCCTCACCCTGCCCCAGCTGCGCGCCCTGGGCTTCGTCAACGCCGACCCGGCCTGCGCCCCCTCGCAGCTCGCCGA
>JBJKPA010000086.1:0-2955 GCA_046706905.1 Gemmatimonadaceae bacterium | reverse complement strand
GGATGTGCGACGTGCCGGTGAGGTACATGAACAGCCGGTCGACGCCGATCCCGACGCCGCCCGTCGGCGGCATTCCGTACTCCATCGCCCGCAGGTAGTCCTCGTCCACGCCCACCGCCTCCTCGTCCCCGGCCGCGCGCAGCCGCGCCTGGGCCTCCAGCCGCGCCCGCTGATCGATCGGGTCGTTCAGCTCGCTGAACGCGTTGGCCAGCTCCTTCCCCCGGGCGAACAGCTCGAACCGCTCGGTGAGCGCCGGGTTGCCCCGCTTGGGCTTGGCCAGCGGCGAGAGCTCCTGCGGGTAGTCCACGACGAACGTCGGCGCGTCGATCGTGGATTCCACCAGCGCCTGGAACAGCTCGTCCAGCAGCTTGGGACGGCTCAGGCCGTCGGGCCGCTCCACGCCGCGCCGCACCGCCTCGGCCCTGAGCTCGGTCTCGCTCATCGCCATCGCGTCGCGCCCCTGCCCCAGCGCGGCGTTGAGCGACGGCACCCACTCGATGCGCGGAAAGGGCGCCGCGAACGCCGGCACGCGGCCGGCATACTCGGGCACCGACGCAACGGCCCGCGCCGCCTCGGTGATCAGCGCCTCGACCACCGTCATGATGTCCCCGTAGTCGGCGTACGCCTGGTAGAACTCCAGCATCGTGAACTCGGGGTTGTGCGTGCGGTCGATCCCCTCGTTGCGGAAGTCGTGGCCGATCTCGTACACCCGGTCCAGCCCGCCCACGACCAGCCGCTTGAGATACAGCTCGTCGGCGATGCGCAGGTAGAGCGGCATGTCCAGCGCGTTGTGGTGCGTGACGAACGGCCGCGCCGCGGCGCCGCCGTACTGGGGCTGCAGCACCGGCGTCTCCACCTCGAGGAAGTCGCGCCCGTCGAGAAACGCCCGGATGGCGCGGATCATGGCCGCGCGGGCCACGAACGTCGCGCGCACTTCGGGGTGCACCGCCAGATCGGCGTACCGCTGCCGGAAGCGCTGCTCCGGATCGGCGAACCCCGAGTGGCGCACCGTCTCGCCGTCCACGACCTCTTCCTTGCCGAACGGCAGCGGGCGCAGCGATTTCGCGAGCAGCTCCACCGTCTCCACGCGCACCGTGACCTCGCCGGTGCGCGTCCGGAACAGCGGCCCCGACACACCCACGATGTCCCCGATGTCGTACAGGGCGAGCGCGGCGTACGCCTCGGCGCCGATCAGGTCCTGCTTGAAGTAGAGCTGGATGCGCCCCGACGCGTCGGCAAGGTGCGCGAAGGTCGTCTTGCCGTGCGCGCGCCAGGCCACGAGGCGGCCGGCCAGGCGCACCGGCGGCCCCTCCGCCGCCCCCTCGGGCACCAGAGCCAGCGCCGAGCGCGTGTCGTGCGTGGGCTCGTAGCGGTAGGCGTAGGGCGCGATCCCGCGCGCCTCCAGCTCGGCCAGCTTCTCGCGCCGCGCCTTCTGCACGAAGTTCAGGTCGTCCGTCATGCCGCCGACCCCGCGTTCGTCAGGTAGGCCTCGATGAACGGGTCGATCCCGCCGTCCATCACCTTCTGGACGTCCGGGATCTTCAGCTCGGTGCGGTGGTCGTTCACCATGGTGTACGGTTGGAAGACGTAGCTGCGGATCTGGCTGCCGAACGTCACGTCGGCCTTGGTTGCGTCCAGCTCGGCCTTCTTCTTCGCCTGCTTCTCGGCCTCGAGCTGGTACAGCCGGTTCTTGAGCATCTTGAGCGCCGTCTGCCGGTTCTTGTGCTGCGACCGCTCCTGCTGCGACGACACGACGATCCCCGTGGGAATGTGCGTGAGCCGCACCGCGGAGCTGGTCTTGTTGACGTGCTGCCCGCCGGCGCCCGAGGCGCGGAACACGTCCATCTTCAGGTCCTCCTCGCGAATCTCGACGTTGATCGCCTCGTCCACCACCGGGTAGACGAACACCGACGCGAAGCTCGTGTGCCGCCGGGCCTGGGCGTCGAACGGCGAGATGCGCACCAGCCGGTGCACCCCGGTCTCCGCCTTGAGGAAGCCGTAGGCGTACATGCCCTTGATCTCGAGCACGGCGCCCTTGATCCCCGCCTCCTCGCCCTCGCTCAGGTCGAGGATGTCGATCGAGTACCCGCGCCGCTCCGCCCAGCGCGTGTACATGCGCATCAGCATCTGCGCCCAGTCCTGCGCCTCCGTGCCGCCGGCGCCGGCGCTGATCTCCACCTGGGCGTCGCGGAAGTCGTCGGGTCCCGAGAGCAGCGAGCGCAGCCGGAACTGCTCCAGCTCCTCGCCCACCCGCGACACGTCGCGGTCCAGGTCGCGCGCCATCTCGGCGTCGGGCTCGGCCTCCAGCATGTCGGCCAACTCGAGCGCGCTGCGCACGCGGTCGGACAGCGCCGTGTACGGCTCCACCCAGCTCTTGAGCGATTTCACCTGCTGGACCACCGTGCGGGCCGCGTCCTGGTCGTTCCAGAACGCCCCGTCCGCCATGCGCGCCTCGAGGCCGGCTAGCGTCCGGCGCTTGCCGTCGATGTCAAAGATACCTCCGCATTTCGGACAGGCGCTCCTCGTATCCGCGCAGCGCCTTCATCCGATCGCTTTCCGCCATGGCTCTCTCCGGTAAGACACGAGCCGTCCCGGGTAACGCGGACGGCTCGAGACTGGGGTTTCCCGCTCAAAGATAGTCGTCGCCCGGCCCGTGCTCTACCCCAGATACGGCCCCGAGAAGATCGGCTGCCCGTCGCCGAGAATGTCGTTCAGCGCGTCCGTGAAGTGCGTCGTCGTCTCGGCGAGCTCCTTGCCCACCTGCTCGACGAATTCCTCGTAGCTCTTCTTGATCTCCTCGCGGAAGAGCTGCTTGAGCGTGCCGTCGCGCAGGCCCTCCTCGCGCTTCTGCGGGAAGTAGACGATGAGGTCGGACACGAGCGCCCGGGCGAGCCGCTTGGCCTTGGCGTTCGGATCGTTGGCGAGGAACGGATTGATCGGCGTGCGCATCGCGCC
>JBJKPA010000085.1:0-6297 GCA_046706905.1 Gemmatimonadaceae bacterium | reverse complement strand
GGTCCGGACACGCGCCCCGCGGCCGCGAACCGCTCGCCCACGCGTTGTTCCTGCCAGCTCACCGCCGCGATCGGCGTGCCGTCGGCCTCGATCACGCGCCGCTGCGCCGTCCAGCCCAGCTCTCGCTTCAGCTCGCCCCACGCGTGCGACTGGAAGACATCCCCACCGGGGCTGCGCGCCGCGAGGTCGTCCCACGCCGCAGCGGGCCAGCCACCCGCATCCACGATGCGAACGGCGGCGGGTGCCTGATCGGTCATGTCCGCCTGCCGGCGCGCCGCTCGCGCCAGTCGCGCACCCGGTACCAGAATGGGTCGAGCACCAGGTCGTACGTGCCGGGATGCCGCAGCGGGGTGCCGCCGAACCCGCGCTTGAACAGGCTGAACCCCTGCCATGCGGGGTCCGCCCCGGGATCGCCGGGCTCGGCCACCCCCCACAGGTCCAGGCTGTCGCGCCGATCGGCGATCAGTGCCCGGCACAGCCCCCAGAGCGCCGCGTACGAGCCGTATGCGTGGCGCAGCGCCTGGTCGCGCCGTGAGCCGGCATACAGGTAGTAGGCGCGTGGACCCGCCGTGAGGGCCAGGCAGCCGGCAATCGGCCGTCCGGCCAGCTCCGCCAGCACGAGGTAGAGGCCGCCGGCGGGAGCGAACTCGGCCCGCATGCGCTCCAGGGCGGCCGCGTCGCGAAGGTGCACGCCGGCGCGCGCCCCTGTCTCGGCAAGCAGGTCCGCAAGGGCGCGACATGCCTCCCGATCCTCTCCACGCGAGACTCGCACCTCGACGCCTTCCCGCGCCGACCGACGCACGGCGTTGCGCGTGTCCTTCTCCAGGCCGGCGAGCAGCGCGTCCTCACCCACCGTGAGATCCAGCACACGCGTGGCGCGTGCCTGGAGATCGAATCGGGCCGGGCGGCACCCCAGCGAGGTGAGCGTCTCCGCCAGGAGGTCCGCCTCGCCGTCCCGGCTCGCGCGCGGGTCGAGCTTGACCGCGATCCCCCGGGCGGCAGGCCCGGATTCCCGCAGAGCATCGAACAGCGCGACGAGCGCCGCGCGGCCCTCGGGTCGCTCGCGCGACCACACCGGTCCGTGGGGGACGTACAGCATGCGCCGTCCCAGCGGCGCGGCGCGTACCAGCGCCTGCGCCACGGCGACGATCGAGCCCTCGACGTCGCGCGCCAGGTACCTCGCGGGGTCCTCGCCCCAGCCCTCGGCCACCTCCCCCCAGGCCCACAGCTGGAGCGGATCGCCGGCGGGCGTCCGCGCCACGAATGCGTCCCACGCGGGACGATCGACCGGAAGCGCCTCGCTGACCGTCGCCCCGGGTGCCGCCCGGTCGGCCCCCTGGACTTCCACGCTCCGTCCTGCCGTGGCGGCGCCGACGTGCACCTGGGGTGTCATCCGCCCGCGTACCCGCGCGCTCCGAGCACCCGCAGCGCCACCTCGCGCTCGTTCCACGCGCGCGGACCGTCCGCCATCTCGATGGTCGGTTCGTGCCCCTTGCCGGCAAGCAGCACGATGTCCCCCGGCTGTGCCTGATCGACGGCCGTGGCGATGGCTTCCTCGCGGTCGGGGATGAGCAGCAGGTCGTGCCCCTGGCGCCTTCCGGCGGCTTCCGCACCGGCCGCGATCGCCTCGAGGACCGCCATGCGATCCTCGCCACGCGGATCCTCGTCGGTGAGCACGACCAGGCGGCAGCGTTCGCCGGCAACCTGACCCATCAGCGGCCGCTTCACGACGTCCCGCTCGCCGGCGGAGCCGAACACCGCCACCAGGCCACCGCCCCGTGCCGCGGCGACCGGAGCCAGCTCGTCCAGCACCAGCTCGAGAGCCCGTGGGGTGTGCGCGTAGTCGACGATCACCTCGAACGGGGAGTCGCAGGGCACCCGCTCCATCCTCCCCGGCACCGCCTGCACCGACTCGATGCCCCGTCGGACTGCGGCCGCGTCGAGGCCGAGCGCCTCCCCGACCGCCACTGCCGCAAGCGCGTTCCAGGCATTGAACCGCCCCGCCAGGCGAACCGCGAGCGAGCCGCTCCAGCGCGACGTTGTGACGCCGAGCTGCAGGCCCGTGGCGTCCTGCTCCAGCGAGGTGAGCCGAACGGCCGCCCTGGGGTCGGCGCCGTAGCTCACGAGCCGCGCGCCCGCGCCACCCACGGCAGCCGTGAATTCGGCCGCCCAGGGGTCATCGGCGTTGATGACGCCCCACTTCCCCCAGCCCTTCTCCGGGTTCGCCTCCCCCACCGCGAGCGCCTCGAACAGGCGCCGCTTCGCCGCGCGGTACGCCTCGTGCGTGCCGTGGAACTCGAGATGCTCGTGGCTGATGTTCGTGAGGACCGCGACGTCGTACGCGAGTTCGCCCACGCGGTGCTGGGCCAGCCCGTGAGAGGTCGACTCGACGACGGCGAACCGGTCGCCGGCCGCGCGCATCGCCGCCAGCGTAGCCTGCAGTTCCGGCGCCTCGGGGGTGGTGGCCCGCCCCCCGTACGCCGCGCGTCCCCCCACGACCGACTCGACCGTCCCCACGAGGCCGCAGCCGCTGCCCGTGGCCTCGATCATCGCCCGCACCAGGAAGCTCGTGGTGGTCTTGCCGTCGGTGCCCGTGACGCCGACCACGCCGAGGTCACGGCTGGGGAACCCGGCCCACCAGGCCGCGGCGAGAGCCAGCGCCGGACGGGCCGCGTGCACGAGGAGCTGCGGCACGGGGAGGTCCGCGATCGCGTGCTCGGCGATCACCGCCACGGCCCCCTGCCCGCAGGCAGCCAGCGCGTACTCGTGCCCATCATGGCGCGCGCCGGGGATCGCAACGAACAGGCCCCCGGCCGCGACGCGACGCGAGTCGTACGCCACGCCGTCCACCCCGATCTGCGCCGGACGCCGGTCCCCGCCTTCGATCAGCGTCCGCAACATGCCGCGCGCCTCGAGCAGCGCGACCAGCTCGCCGAGACGCCTGGCGGTCGGGGGACGAGTGGGCTGTGTCACGCGGTCCATCGTACCGGGCCTGCCGCGCCCGGGCTGCAGAGACCGAGCGGTACCATGCCCCGGCGGGCACGACCGACCGGTGCCGCGCCCGGGCTGCAGGCACCGAGCTTCACGGACCCCCGCCTCAGCGTGTCAGGCGTCCGCGTCGGTCCCGCCCGCGGCCTGCCGCGTGCCGGGACGCCTGGCGCGACGCACGCTCCAGTTCGAGGCCGCCACGTACGCACGCCGCGCCAGGACGAACGCGGCGTGCACCGCCGGCGCCGTGACCAGGTCCCAGCCGCCGACGAAGCGCACCTCCCGCCCGCCGAAGCCGGCCTTGAAGTGCGCGATCCCCTCATGCGAGAGGCCCCACATGTCGTACACCTCGTAGCCGCGCGCCCGGGACGATGCGATCGCCTCCCACTTCAACAGGTAGTTCGCCCGCTGCTCGGCGCCGGCATCCGTCATGCCGCCGTAGGGCTCCACGATGCGCCGGCCCCAACCGATGAGCATCAGCACGGCCGTGGTTTCGCCACGCGTGTCGCGGGCGAACAGCAGCCGCGCCTGTCCCCGCGCCGCGTACGACAGGTACACCTCCCGATACGCGGACGCGGCGCGATGGACGAACCCGGCGCGCCGGGCGGTCTCGACGTAGATCTCGTAGAAGCGATCCAGGCCCCCGGCGTCCGATTCCACGATGCTCACGCCGAGCCGGCGGGCCTTCTGCACGTACTGCCGCCACTTGGGCCGCAGCTCCGACCAGAGCACCTCCTCAGGGCGTCGCAGGTCGACCCAGCGGCTGCGTTCGGGCTGCGGCGAGGGAGCCGGCCGCCAGCCCGCGGCGGCCAGCCAGGCGCCGGACGCGCTGTCCGCATCGATCTCCGGATCGATCACCACGTGGCTCACCCGCCACCCGCGCGCCGCGCGCCGCAGCGCGTCCGTGAAGCGGCGGAGGTCATCTTCCGTCATCGAGACACCGACGGGACCCCGGGGCGCGTACCCCACCGACCAGGGTGAGGGGCCGAGGTTGCGCAACAGCACCTGCGCACCGACGGGGCCGTGCGCGCCTTCGACCACGACCCGCTCGGCACGCCAGCCGTTCGCCGCCTTCACCCGCGCCCAGGGCGACGCCTGCACGTACGGCGCCATGGGTAGCGAGGCGACGAAGTCGTCCCACGCGGCGGCGTCCCGGCGAAGGCGCTCCACATCCCAGTCCGTGCCCGTCGGCGAACCGGCGGGCTGCGCGGCAGCGGTGTTCGCGCGGGGCTGCGCGGCAGCGGTGTTCGCGGGGGGCTGCGCTGCCGTCCCCTCGGGAGCGCGCGGCCCGCCGTCGGGTGGCGCTGCTGTCGGACCGAGCATGCCCGTCCCTTGATCGCGGGCGCCCGGGCCGCCAGGTCCCAGGTCGTCCGTCGTCATGATCCGACCGACGGGCCTGAGGTCGGCCCGACGCGCCGTACGGCGTTCGCGAGGAGGGAGAGGCTCTGTCGGAACTCGGGGATGTGGGCCGCGGCACTGTATGCCGCGTACACGCCGGCCCCCACGCCCCCGGCGACCACAGTCTCGAACAGGACCCAGATGCGGTCGGGCGACGCGCCGGCGATCCCGGAGAGGGCCTGCAGCGCGATCAGGGTGCCGATCCCCGCCAGGAGGGCGCCGGCCCCGAACGTCGCGGCGGCCCGCGCCAGCGAAGGCCCGAGGTCGACCCCGGGGAGACGTCGCTCGAGCAGAAAGACCAGGATCCCCGCCTCGAGCCAGGCGCCCACGCCGATGCCCAGCGCGAGGCCGGCCACGCCGAGCCGTCCAACGGTGGCGACGGAGACGATCACGTTCACCGCCACTGCGGCGACGGCCGCGAGCACGGGGATCCGCGTCTCACGGCCGGCGTAGAACGCCCGCGCCAGGACCACGACGAGCGACTCGGCCGCCAGACCGAGCAGGAAGAAAAGGAGTGCCTGGGATGTCTCCTGGACGGCCTGGGTGCTGAACCGACCGTACTCGAGGAGCAGCGTGACGAGCTGACCGCGCAGCACCATCATCAACGCGGTGAGGAACAGCATCAGGTACAGCATCAGGCGCAGCGGCCGCAGGACGAGCTGCCCGTACGTCCGCCAGGCGCCGGTGGCGAACGCGTGCGACATGGAGGGAAGGAGCACCACACCCAGCGGCACACCGATCACGCCGAGCGGCAGCTGCAGCAGCGTGAAGGCGAGGTTGTAGACGACGATGGCGCCCGCCCCGAGTCCCGAGGCCAGTGTGGTGTTCACGATGAAGGTGATCTGCGTGGCGCCCAGGCCGAGGGCGCGCGGCGCCACGAGCAGCAGTACCTGGCGCGTGGCCGCATCCCCGAGATCGAGCCCCAGGTCGAAGTGAAAGCGGCCGCTCCGCGCGAGCGCGACGACCTGGATCCCGACATTCAGGAAGGAACCCGCCACGACGCCGAGCGCGAGCGCCGTGACGCCCAGCGGGCGCGAGAGCGTCACCGCCGCGGCGATGATGGCGAGGTTGTAGAGGACCGGCGCGAACGCCGCCGCGGTGAACCGATTCAGCGCGTTCAGCGCGCTCGTGGCGACCGCTCCAAGCCCGAGAAAGACCGGCGAGAGCAGCATGATCCGGCTCAACCTGACCGTGAGGTCGAGCTGGCGCTGGTCGAAGCCCGGCGTGATCAGGCGCATCACTTCCGGCGCCAGGATGCCGAGCACGATGGAGAGGACGACCAGCCCGAGCAACATGAGGTTCGTGATCGTGCCGACGAGCCGCCAGCTGTGTCGCTCGTCGCCGTCGGCGAGCAACCCCGACAGCACCGGGATGAGGGCCGAGCTGAGCGCCCCGGCCGCGACCAGCTGGAAGATCAGATCCGGGATGCGAAACGCCGCGAAGTACGCGTCGAGATCCGCGCTCGCCCCGAAGACCGCGCTGAAGACGGCGACCCGGATCCAGCCCAGCAGACGCGAGGCGAGGAACGCCGCGGTGACGATCAGACCTGCGCGCGCGAGCGTGCGGCCATCTACCGACACGTCCGGCCCACCCATGCCGACGTGCGGTTGCCTGCCTTCACGCCGGGCCCGTCCGCTCCCTCACTGCCCGCGGGTGGGACGTCCGGTACGCCTGTCGGAGGCGGGCAGCCGAGACGTTTGTGTAGATCTGGGTGGTCGCCAGGCTGGCGTGGCCGAG
Organism: Gemmatimonadaceae bacterium; assembly: GCA_046706905.1. Classification (GTDB taxonomy): domain Bacteria; phylum Gemmatimonadota; class Gemmatimonadetes; order Gemmatimonadales; family Gemmatimonadaceae; genus JAGWRI01. The sequence goes on along the minus strand of JBJKPA010000085.1, from coordinate 174 downwards.
CAATTCCTGCACCACTCGCAGGTCCGCCCCACCATCCAGAAGGTGGCTGGCGAAGGAGTGGCGCAGCGTGTGCGGGCTGACCCCCTCGGGCAGCCCCGCGAGCGCCGCGAGACGGTCGAGGCGGCCGCGCAGGCCGCGCACCCCGAGCGGCCCGCCGCGCGCGTTCAGGAACAC
>JBJKPA010000084.1:0-6284 GCA_046706905.1 Gemmatimonadaceae bacterium | reverse complement strand
GAAACGCGTGAAACGGGTGGTTGCCGCGGGTCGGGGGGCCGCCGGACTGGCGCGCGGCGTGCCCGATGGTATACTGCCATGAGGGCCCTCGTATGAGAGGAGACTTATGAAACGTGCATCGTTCGGGCAGTGGATGGTCGTGGTCGCGGTGGTGGGAGTGGTTGGGTTGGCGGCGTGTGGCGGCAAGGAGGCGGTTCGGGGGGTCACGACGCCCCTGCTCGTCACTCCGCCGGCCAGGGTGGTCGTGACGCCGGCGTCGATCACGATGGGGCTCGGTACCCAGGTGCAGTTCCACGCAATCGTCGTGGACAGCGGCGGCTCGCCGACCCTCAACCAGAGCGTCGTCTGGAGCGTCAGCCCGTCACCGGGTCCGGTCGCGATTTCCGACAGCGGCGTGGTGACCGACGAATGCTACCCGACGACGAACGTCACCGTGGTGGCGCGCAGCGTCGCGGACACGCTCGTTGGCGGAACGGCGCAGATCCTCGCAGTGACGACCGCGCTGCCGGGGATCAGCATTTCGGCGATCGACGACGCGGCCACGGGAGCGCCAGCGAACCTCGACAGCCTCACGGACTCCGTCCGGGTCGTGGTCAACCTCGACCAGGGGAACCTCCCCTGTGTGGCGGCTCAGGAGCTCGACCTTCTCGTTCACCGCGCGGCCGGGGATACCGTGGTCGACCGCGTCGCGTTCGAGTCGACGACCCCGCCGAGTGGGTCGGTCACGCTCACCTTCCACTCCGACGCCAAGGTCGGCGGCGTCGCGCAGTTCCCCAACGGGCAGTACTCGATGCAGGCCGACCTGATCTTCGGCGCCGGCTCGTCGCCTCAACCGTCCAGCACCTTCAACTTCACGATCAAGAACCCGTAGTCACGGCCGCGCGCCCGAATCCGGAAGTCGAAGGAGGCCAGATGCATACTTGTTCGTTCGCGCACGTGAAGGGCGCGATCGTGATCGGTACTGTCGCAGGGCTCGCCGCCTGTGGCGGCGCCGACCACAACGCCACGGCGCCGCTCTCCAGCGCCCCCGCCAAGGTGATCGTCACGCCGAGTTCAGTGGCCCTGGGATTCGGTGTGCACTTCCAGTTCCAGGCGGTCGTCGTGGACAGCGTGGGCGCGCCCACGCTCGATCAGGCCGTCGGTTGGAGCCTCACGCCGCCCGCTACCCAGATCACGATCTCGGATAGCGGCGTCGTGTCGGACTCATGCTACCCCGGCGGCACGTCGACCGTCGTCGCGCGCAGCATGGCCGACACGTCGATCTTCGGTACGGCGCAGGTGATCGTCACCTCCACGTTGGAGGCCACGGTGAGCATCGCGTCCATCGTCGATGCCGGCACGGGCCAACCGGCCCGCCTCGACAGCCTCACCGACTCGGTGCACGTCGTGATCAACATCGATCTCTCGCAGCTGCCCTGCGTGTCCGCGTCCGAGGCCGACCTGGTCATTGCCAGGCCGCAGGGAGACACGATCGTCGATCGTGTGGCGCTCGACAGCGCAGGCACGGTAACCCGGAAGGCGACCCTGACCTTCCACTCCGACGCGAAAATCGGCGGCGTGGCGCAGTTTCCCGACGGACAGTACACGATGGTCGTCGAGATGCCGCTGTCGGGCGACGCGCCGGTTCAGCGCTCCAGCACGATGAGCTTCACGATCAAGAACCCGTAGCACCGCGCGGACGGGGACCGGGCGCCTCGCGGCGCCCGGTTCCTGTCGCCCCGCTGACATCGCGTGGGGCCCCTTGAATCGCTCCGGTCCACCGGTCATTGTGCGCGTAGGCCCCTCGCGGGCCGACCCCCAACCCACGCGCCATGCTGTTCTCCGAAACGATCGCCGTCGCGCTCGCGTCCCTGCGCGCCAACAAGCTGCGCTCCTTCCTCACGATGCTCGGCATCGTGATCGGCATCGCCGCCGTGATCGCCATGATCGCGCTCGGCAACGGCGCCCAGCGCTCCGTCCAGGACCGCATCTCCGCCCTCGGCACCACCCTCCTGCAGGTCGACGCCACCCGCATGTCGCAGAACGGCGTGCGCCTCACGACCTACCACCGCATGACCACGGCCGACGCCGACATGCTGCGCGACAGCACGACGCTGCTCACCGCGGTGCAGGCGCAGGAGGACCAGAACCAGCAGGTCACCTTCCAGAACCTGAACACCAACATCCGCATCCTCGGCACGACGGCCAACTATCTCCCGGTCCACAAGTACGAGCTGGACCTCGGGCGGATGTTCACGGCGCGCGAGGACTCGGCCAGCCGGCGGGTGGCGGTGCTCGGCGCCGGCGTGTTCAGCGCGTTGGGGCTCACCGACCCGCTGGCCATCCTCGACCAGAACATCCGCATCCGCGGCGTGCAGTTCCAGGTCATCGGCATTCTCAAATCGAAGGGATCGGCGTCCTCGTTCGAGAATCCCGACGAGCAGATCCTCATCCCGTACAACACCGCCCGCTTCCGCATCTTCGGCAGCCCGTACCTGGGCGACATCTTCGTGCTCGCGAAGGACGAGGCGTCGGTCCCCGGCGCCATGGCCGAGATCGAGCACTGGATGCGGCGCAGCCACCGGCTGCGCAGCGAGCAGCCCAACGACTTCCGCATCCGGAGCCAGAGCGACTTCCTGACCACGATGGGCGAGACCGCCCAGGTGTTCACGGCGCTCCTCGCCGGGATCGCCGCCGTGAGCCTGCTCGTCGGCGGCATCGGGATCATGAACATCATGCTCGTCTCGGTCACCGAGCGCACGCGCGAGATCGGGATCCGCAAGGCGCTCGGCGCCACGCGCCGCAACATCCTGATGCAGTTCATGATCGAGGCGGTGACGCTGTGCATCGCCGGGGGCGCGGTGGGGATCAGCATCGGCGTCGGCGCCTCGGTCGTGCTGCAGCGCACCGCCGGTTGGAACACCGCGGTGTCGCCGGCGTCGGTGGGGCTGGCGTTCGGATTCGCGGCGCTGGTGGGCATCCTGTTCGGCGTCTGGCCGGCGCGCCGCGCCGCCGGCCTCGATCCGATCGTCGCCCTCCGCTACGAGTAGCGGGCGGCGCCGTCAGCGCATGACCAGCGAATCCACCTGCGCGTAGGTGATCACCCGCGCGAAGCCCTGCACGTCGCCGGCGTTGCGGAAGGTCACGGTCACCGAGGTCGAGTCCCCCGCCTTCAGATCGCCGGGCAGTCCGAACACCATGACGTGGTATCCGCCGGGCGCCAGCTTCACCGTGTCGTGGGCGGCGATGGGCAGGGCGGGCATCGGCGCCATGCCCTCCATGCCGTTCCCCATCTTCATCGTGCGGTGCACCTGGGCGCTGTCGGCGCCGGGCACCTCCACGCCGGTCACGGTGTCGGCCTTCGCCGTGGGGTTGGTCACCCACAGGTAGAGCACCGCCGGAGAGCCCGGCACCGGCGCCACGAGGTAGGCGTGCGTCCAGCCGGCGGGGCCCGTTTCGTCCACCGGCACCACGCGGCAGGCGGCGGCGCCGAGCGCGGCGGCCGCGGCCACGAGACCGATCAGTTTCCTAGTAGACATCGCGCAGCAGGTTGGGAATGTCGTGGGCGTAATCGGCGCTCGTCATCGGGGGAAGGTAGATCACGTGCGCGCTGTCGTCGGGCGTGAACGCGAACACCTGCGCCGCGTGGGTCATCGTGTACCCGCCGCCGGGCGAAGGTTCCTTGGCGGCGGGCGGGATGTGGAACGCCTGCTCCATCGCCGCGAGCTGCGCGTCGGTGCCGCGCAGCCCGATGAACGACGGGTTGAACGAGTCCAGCCACTGCCGCAGCCGGGGGAGCGAGTCGCGCACCGGATCGGTGGTCACGAACACCACCCGCACCGAGTCGCGCTCCGCGGCCGGCAGCCGCGCCAGCGCCCCCGCCAGGTTCGCCATGTGGATGGGGCAGATGTCGGGACAGTGCGTGTACCCGAACGTGAGGAACGTGACCCGCCCCTTCGTGGCCCGCGCGAAGTCGTACGGCTGCCCCCGCGTATCGGTCATCATCACGTCGGGGCGCGCCAGCGCCGGCGTGATCCTGGTGCCGCGGATGGGCGGCGCGCCGCGCATCCGGTTCAGCGTATCGCGCATCCTGTTGCAGCCGGCCACCCCGGCGACGAGCAGCGCGGCCAGTCCCGCGGAACGAACCCACCCCCGCATCACAGCCTCCTTCAGAACGACTGCCGGACGCGCACGTAGAAGGCGCGCGGCTGGCCGGGCGACACCAACCCGCCGGCCACCAGTTCAGGATAGGCACGATCCAGCAGATTGCGAACCCCGACGTCCAGATTCGCCCCCCGCACCGGCGTGGACAGGCTCGCGTGCAGCAGCCCGTACGCGCCCAACACCGTGCCCGGCTCATCGAACGGCGAGTAGGGGCCCACCCAGTTCCCCGACAGCCGCAGGCTCCACGGCTGGCCGGCCGGCATGAACTGCACCGCGCCCGCCCCCACGTACTTCGCCGTGTTGTAGACCCGCATCCCGCTCACGTCCTGGGGCGGCCCCCCGTCATCCGGCACGATCTGGAGATGCAGATAGCGCGCGTCATTGAACGTCCAGTCGCCGGTGACCAGCACCGTGGGCCGGACGAGCGCGGACCACTGCAGCTCCAGCCCCTGCCGCCGGCTGGAGCCGCCGTTGTTGGCGGCGCCGGTGAGCGGATTGAACGTCTGCTCGTTGCTCACGTCCATGCGGAACAGCGTGGCCGACGCGGTCAGCCCGCTCCGGTCGAGCTTGAGCCCGCCCTCGTAGTCCCACTCCGTGATCACGGGAAGCGTGGGATCCTCGATCACGCCGTCGGTGGACCGGAAGCCGCGCGCCCAGTCGGCGTACGCCGAAAGGCCGCCCACGAGCCGGTACGACGCGCCGAGCTTGGGCGAGAACACCCCCGTGCTGCCGCGGAACTCGCCGGCCAGGTCCTGGAGGGAGTGGGTGTCGAAGGCGTCCACGCGTCCGCCGACGTCCACCCGCAGCCGGTCGGTGAGGTTCACGTACGACTGCAGGAAGGCCGCCGTGGCGAGCTGCGTCGCCGTGACCAGCGTGTTCACCGAGTCGCGCGTCCGCGCCGTGGTGTAGTAGTTCTCGTATCGGGCGTGGTTCCACCGGCCCTCGGTGCCGAGCGTGATCTCGCCCGCGGGCAGCTCCCAGGTCAGTGCGCTCGTGATCCCGGTGCCGTAGCGCATGTCCTCCTCTTCGGTCTGGCTGCCGCTGCCCTCGAAGATTCCGCCGGCCGGCGGAATCGTGAGGAAGAGCTGCCACCGCCCCTGCGTGGTGTACGCCGTGGTGCGCCAGAGCGTCGCGCCGTGCAGCCAGCGCACGCTCACCCGCTCCTGCGCGCGGCGGTCGAACCCGCCGTCCGAGGGATTCGACACGATGTCGTACTGGTGCTGCGCGAACTCCTGTCCGCTCAGGAAGCCGGAGGAGTTCCACCCCGCCGCGTACAGCTCGGTGCCGCCGTCCACCGACCACCCGCCGGCCAGCTCGTGCACCACGCGCGCGTGCCCCTGCAGCACGTTCGACTCCCCGTTGGGGCGGAATCCGTCCTCGTGCTGGTAGTGGAGGCCGAACACGCCCCCGCCGCGCGCGCCGTGGTCGAACCCGGCCATCAGCGTCGCGCCCGCGTCGCCGTACGAACCGGTCTCCAGCGTGAGCTGCTTGCCGCGCATCCGGTCGATGGTGTGGACGTTGATCACGCCGCCCATGGCGAAGTTGCCGAACAGCGGGCTCACCGGCCCGCGGATGACGTCGATGCTCTGCACGGCGCCGGTGAAGATCTGGCTGAAGTCGTTGTAGCCCTCGGCGTGGCCGTTGATCGGCTCGTTGATCGGCACGCCGTCGATCCAGAGCGCGAGGTCGGTGGCGTGGTCGGAGCTGAACCCGCGCAGCGAGGCGTCGGAGGCGAAGCCGGGGCCCTGCCCCTGCTCGTGCACCTCCACGCCGGCCGCCTGGCGCAGCACGTCGAGCGTGTTCGTGGCCGGCGTCGAGGCGATCACCGAGACGTCGAGGTGCGTCACCGACATCGGCTGGCTCCGGTCCACGGGCGCGGCCACGATGTTCACGGCGTTGAGACTCTGCACCGCGCGGCGCGCCGAATCGGCGCGCGCGGAGTCGGCGCGGGACTGTTGTTGGGCGGTGAGAACGGTCGGGCACGCCACGAGGGCGAGCCCGCACACGATGCGGCGCATGCTGTCTCCACAGAATGGTCATCGACCGCGGCCGGCGCTTCCGGACGCGGCGACGCCGCGGGGCGGCGTCGGATGGTCAGACGGTGTGGAGCGCGGGCGGCCCGTTCGCGGGCGGGAGCACGA
>JBJKPA010000083.1:0-4699 GCA_046706905.1 Gemmatimonadaceae bacterium | reverse complement strand
GTTCGCCACGCTCGGCGACTTCGACGGCGACGGCACGAAGGACGCGATCGTCGAGGGCACCGTGCCCGGCGACTCGGCGCTCCACATCGTGGCGATCATGAACGGCAAGACTCCGCACGCGTTCGAGGTGACGAGCTATCCGGTGTGGGATGCCGATGCCGTGGGCGTCTACCTCACCAAGGCGCCGGCCGGCAAGAAGGGGTCGTTCGAGCTCATCAACTACCCCGACGCGTCGTACATGTACACGTATTCGGGCGGCAAATTCGTGGCGACGAAGATCTCGAACGGCGGGTAGGCGTGCGGGTCAGCGGGCGGCGCCGCTCGACGCCGGCGACCCTTCGCCGATCGCCGCGATGCACGCCGCCAGCCGCGCGAGCCCCCGGTCGAGCACGTCGTCCGGCTGCAGGTACGCCAGACGCAGGAATCCCTCGCCGCCCGGACCGAACGCCGAGCCCGGCAGCACCGCCACGTCGAACTCCTCGAGGGCCCGTTTGGACACGGCGCGCGAGGTGAGGCCGGTACCGGCCAGCAGCCGCCGCAGATCCGGGAACGCGTAGAACGCCCCCCGGGGCGCATGGCAGGTCACGCCGGGCAGCGCGCCCAGCGCCTGCGTCACGTGCGCCGCCCGCGCCGCGTACCGCCGGCGCGATGCCGCCACCGAATCGGTGGGGCCGGTGAGCGCCGCCAGCGCGCCGAGCTGCACGAACGTCGAGGTGCACGAGAAGTTGTGGGTCACGAACCGGTCGAACGCCGCCACGTGCTCGCGGGGCACGATCGCGTACCCCAGCCGCCATCCGGTCATCGCGAAGTTCTTCGACAAGCCGTCCACGACGATCGTCCGGTCGGCCATCCCCGGCACGGCGGCGATGCTCGCGAAGTCGTCGTCGAACTGCAGATCGCCGTAGATCTCGTCGGTGATCACCGTGAGGTCGTGCCGCCCGGCGAAGTCGGCGATCGCCGGCAGCTCGGCGCGCGGAATGATCCCGCCGGTCGGGTTGTGCGGCGCGTTGAGCATCAGCACCCGCGTGCGGGGCGTGACGCGCCGCTCCAGCTCCGCGACCTCCACCGCGAACCCGCGCTCCGCGTTCAGGTCGTAGGGCACCGTGCGCCCGTCGAGGAAGCGCGTGATGTGCGTGTTGGCCGGGAATCCCACCGACGGGGTGAGCACGTCGTCGCCGGGGCGGATCACCGACGCCATCGCCGCGAACAGCGCCGCCTTGGGTCCCGGCGTGACGATCGCCTGCTCGGCGGCGACGTGCAGATCGCGCCGCGCGTGGTACCGCGCGATCGCGTCGCGCAGCTCCATGAGGCCGGCGGCCGGCGCGTAGCCCGTCTTCCCCTCGCGCAGGGCGCGCACCGCCGCCTCGATCACGTGCGGCGGCGCCTGCACGTCGGGCTGGCCGATCTCGAAGTGCACGATCTCGCGCCCCAGCGCCTCGCGGGCACGGGCGGCGGCCAGTACCTCGAACGCCGATTCGGCGCCCAGCGCGGAGAAACGGTCGGCCAGCGCGAACGTCATGGGAATTCCCGGTCAGGGGGGTGAATCATAACGCCACCGCGAAGTCGCGGCCTTCCCAGGCGCCGGAGTCGGTCCACCGGATGGTGAACACGAGCCGGCGCGCCGGGGAGGCCGCGAGGGTATCGGCGGCGAACTCGAGCTGGTGGATGTCGAGGCCGAGCGGCGTCGTCGGATCGTCGTGCACCGTCTCCCACCCGTCGGTGCTCCAGTGCACGACGGCCGGGCGGTCCAGGTAGACGAGCAGCCCCGTGCCGGCGGGCAGCTCGTCGATCGGCGCCTGCAGGCTCCACCCGTGCCACTCGGCCGTCGGGCGCCGCCCCTGATAGCGGGCCCACACCGCCTCGATGCGGTCCACCGGCCGCCCCAGCCGGATGCTCGCCGCGAGCTTCACGTACTCGCCGTGCGCCCACACGAGGGGCATCGCCGACCCGCTGGGGCGTCCCGGATAGAGTCCGCGCGCCGGGAGGGGCGCCGAGTCCCATACTTGTTCCGGTATGAGGCCGCCGGGCCCCGTCATCCGCGCCATCGCCTCGAGATAGGGCATGCCGTCGCCCCCCGCCGCCACGGTGTAGTGGCCGCGCTCACCGGTGAGCAGCGGCCAGGCGCGTCCGCGCCCCGTGCCGTTGAACGGCGACCCGTCGTCGTGCTCGCCGTAGCCGTCGCCGTTGTACCGGTGCCAGGCCGGCCCGTTGGGGGTGTCCACGCGCAGCAGGGCGTCCAGCACCTTCACGCTGTCGCGGATCACGGGGTCGTCGGCCGAGCGCAGGCCCAGCCGCACGAGCTGCAGGAAGTCGCCCCCCACCTGGTCGTCGGCCGGCAGCTCCGGATCCACCGCGCAGTTCTTGATCGCCAGGATCCGGTGCAGCGCGTCGTGCGACGACACGACGTCGGCCGGCGCCACGCGCACGTAATACCGCGAAACGCCCAGCTGCTCGCAGAGCGCCGTGGCGCCCACCGTCGTCCAATCCTCCACCTGACTGTTCCAGTAGTCGGCCAGTCGCAGCGCGAACTCGCGCTCCGCGCCGTCCAGGAACTCGGCGCCGCACACGAGCGCCGCGATGCACACGGCCAGCGTGAAGGGATTCACGCCCCGGTCCTCCTCCCACCGGTCCTGGTCGCTGGACGGACCGGTGAGGGCGATGAACCGCAACGCACGGCGCACCATCCCGTCCACCCGGATTCCGTCCAGCGCGTTGCGCTCGGCCAGCGCGCCGGCCAGGAACACGGGGAACGCCGCCTCGTCGAGCTGCACGCCCTGCCAGTACGGCTTGCCCCCCAGCCACTGGTTCTGGTACCAGTGCCCGTCGTCCGCCTGCGTGGCCACGAGGTAGCGCATCACGTCGCGAGCCTCGCCCACGGCTCCCAGGGCGAGCAGCGCGCCTGCGCTCTCGCACAGATCGCGTGCCCACACCAGATGGTAGCCGCCCAGGTCGTCCTTGTCGTTCCCCCACGGCACGCTGAGGCTGGCCACCATCGCGCCGCGATACGTCTTGTCGTGGTGCACGCGCAGCACCATCGCCGAGGTGTGCAGCTCGCCGTGCACCAACGCCCCGTGTTCACCGCGCTCCAGGTCGCGGTGCGTGCGCGTGTGTTCGTGCCAGTGCGTCCACCGCTCGACCTCGTGCGCCCACACCTCGTCGAAGTCCTGGCGCAGTGCGGAGTCGGCGAGCGTGACCGCCGACTCGCTGCTCGTCGCGAATCCCAGGGCGAGGAGCGCGGCGCGCGGCAGCTCCCCCGTGAGCGCGACGTTGCCCGGGCCGGCGCGCCGATGCTCCCACGTCATCGCGCCGTGCCGGTCGAAGTCCTGCCACCCGTCGCTCGTGCCCACGTAGCCGGCGCTCACCCGCGACAGCGCGTCGCGCCCGTCGAGGTCGCGCGCCACGAGGGCGAGCCCGAACGGTCCCTGTTCCGCCCACAGCGTGTTGAGTCCGCGGTAGCGCAGCGCCTCGGCCACGTTGCCGTGTCCCGTGCCGCCCAGGTGCGGCGCGAGCAGCACGTAGGGGCGGAGCGTCTCGTCGCCGGTGAGCCGGAGCTCCACCAGCAGCACGTCGCGCGCCGCGTCGGGCACCACGCGCATCACCAGCTCGAAGCGGTCGTGCCGGTGGATCGCCTCGACGACCGGAACGCCGGGAGAGGGGAGGCGCACCTCGTAGTGCTGCAGCCGCTTGACCTCGACCCAGAATCCCTTGCCGTCGCCGACGATGAAGCCGAGATCGCGGACCTGCGGGATGTCCACCCGCGGGTAGTAGATCTCGTTGAGGATCCCGAACCCCATCGTGAACCAGAGGCGCGACGATCCCAGCGAGCAGCCCACGATGTCCTTGGCGCTGCTCGTCCACGTCGGGCTGATGCCCGGCGCGCCTGGCGCGTCGGGGCCGGGGGGCTGCTGCGTGTCACCCATGTTGAACTCCACCAGGCACGCGGAGCGTGCGACGGGCGCGCGGAGGGGGCCCCTCAAGTCTAACCGAAGTGCGGTCCGGGGGCGGATCCCCTACAGCGGCTGCCCCTCCGCCCGGCTTACTCCGGCCGGCCGCCTTCATTTGATATAGGGGGAGGACAGGTCCACGCCCGGTCCCCGCCGGGCCAATCCCGGAGCGACCCGTGACCGACAGCTTCAAGGGCGCCATGAACCTCATCGGCCTCGCGCTGGACGGGGTCGGGGTGCTGATCGTCGCGCTCGGCGCGGTCGTGGCGCTGCTGCGGGGCCTCGTCGCGACGACCGACCCGTACACGGCGCGGTACCGCCGCGTGCGCGAGGACCTGGGGCGCGCGATCCTGCTCGGCCTCGAGTGGCTGATCGCCGGCGACATCATCCGCAGCGTGGTCGTGGACCCGACGCTGCTCAACGTGGGCGTGCTGGGGATCATCGTCGTCATCCGCACCTTCCTCAGCATGACGCTGCAGCTCGAGGTGGAGGGGCGCTGGCCCTGGTCACGGCGGCCGGCGCGGACTCCGGAGGGGTAGGGGGCGCCGCGGCGTACCAGTGCTCGGGGGCGGGGAAGGCCCCGCTCCGCACCTCGGCCGCGTACTCGGCGAACGCCCGCTGGACGTCCGCGCCCACCGTGGCATACCGCTTCACGAATTTCGGGGCGATCTCGCCCACGAAATTGCCCAGCGCGTCGTGCGAGATGACGAGCTGCCCGTCCACGTGGGGGCCGGCGCCGATGCCGTACACGATCA
>JBJKPA010000082.1:0-2973 GCA_046706905.1 Gemmatimonadaceae bacterium | reverse complement strand
CCGCGATCGCCACCGACGCCAGCACGACCACCGTGGAGTGGCCCAGCGAGAAGAAGAACCCCACGCCCACCGGGCGCTTCCCCTCCTGCATCAGCTTGCGCGTGACGTTGTCGATCGCCGCGATGTGGTCGGCGTCGATCGCGTGGCGGAGTCCCAGCCCGTACGCCAGCAGCGCCGTGCCGAGCAGCAGCGGGTAGCTGCGGAAGGCGACGAGCGCCCACACCCACGCCGCCGCGTTCGCGGCGAGGAGCAGCGCGTACAGTCCGGCCACGCGGGCCCGCGTATTGCCCGGCGTCACGGCGTGGGCGGCAGGTTGGTGGTCAGGTACCGCGTGAGCGTCGAGAAGAGCTGCAGCGTCGTTCCGTCCCCCTCGCAGATGCAGTGCGTGCGGTTGGGATAGACCTCGAAGTCGAACTGCTTGTCGAGCGCGATCAGGCGGTTGATCAGCCGGGCCGTGCCCGCGTAATGCACGTTGTCGTCCCCGGTCCCATGGACAATCAGGAGTTTCCCCTTCAAGCCGTCGGCGAAATTGATGGCCGAGCCCTCGCGGTAGCCCTCCGGGTTCCCCTGCGGGGTGCCCATGTACCGCTCCTGGTAGATCGTGTCGTACAGCCGCTGGTCGGCCACCGGCGCCACCGCCATCCCCAGCTTGTAGACGTCGGGATAGCGGAACATCGCGTTGAGCGTGCTCGACCCGCCGCCGCTCCATCCCCAGATCGCGATCCGCGTGCTGTCGGCGTACGGGTGCGACCGCGCGAAGGCCATCACCGCGTCGGCCTGCTCCTTGCTCGACAGCGGCCCGATCGAGCCGTAGATCGCCTTGCGCCAGGCGCGCCCCTTGGGCGCCGGCGTGCCGCGGTTGTCGAAGCTCACCACGAGATACCCCTGATCGGCGATCAACCGGTGCCAGAGCATCGTGCTCCCGCCCCAGCCGTCCAGCACCGTCTGCGCCGCGGGCTCGCCGTACACGTTGACGAGGATCGGATACCGCTTGTTCGGATCGAAGTCGTCGGGCCGGATCACGTAGCCGTCCAGCGTCGCGCCGTCGCTCACCGTCACGTGGAAGAACTGCACGGGCATCCGCACCACGTCGGCCACCGCCGCGCGGAGCCGGTCGTTGGCGACCAGCGTGCGCGCCGACTTGCCGTCGGGGAAATGCACGAGGTCCATCACGGGCGGCGAGTCGAAGGTCGAATACCGGTGGAATGCCCAGTGCGCGTTGGGCGAGAAGTCGTACGAGTGGATCCCGGCCTCGCCGGCCGGCGACATCAGCTCCGGCGTCCCCGGGTGCGTGAGCGACACCCGGTACAGGTAGCGCTGCGTCGCGTTCTCCGGCGACGCGATGACGTACAGCCACCCCGCGGCGTCGTCCACCGCGGCCACGCTCACCACGTCGTAGGCGCCCGGCGTGAGCAGCTTCTGCGGCCCCCCGTCGCGCGGCACTTCATAGATGTGCCGCCACCCGTCGCGCTCGCTGGGCCACAGGAAGTCCCTGCCGCCTGGCAGCCAGTGCACGTCGTCCACCAGATCCACCCACGCGCTGTCGGTCTCGGTGAACACGGTGTGCACGGCGCCCGTCGCGGCGTCGGCCAGCACCACCGCGTCGTGGTTCTGCGGGCGGTTCATGTGCTGGATCAGGAGCTGGCGGTCGCCCGCCCACTCCATCCACGGGACATAGTTGTTGCGCGGATCGCCCGGGAGCCTGATCCACGTCACCTTGCCGCCCGCGGCCGGCACGACGCCCACGCGCACCGCCGAGTTCGTGGTGCCCGACACCGGATACTGCAGCGGGACCGTGAACGGATACAGCGAGTCGGTCACGTTGAGCATCAGGTAGTCGCGGATGCCGGCCATGTCGAACTGCCAGAAGGCGATGCTCTTCCCGTCGGGCGCCCAGCGGAACCCGTCGCGCAGCCCGAACTCCTCCTCGTACACCCAGTCGCTCATGCCATTGACGAGCGTCCGCGTGGCGTCGTGGGTGAGCCGCGTGATCGGCCCGCCGTCGGCCGGCTGCACGTACAGATCGCCGTACAGCACGTACGCCACGCGCGAACCGTCGGGACTGAACTTGGCGTACATGAGCCGCGACTCGGGCACGTGCGGCCCGCCCACCTGGTGCAGCTTCTTCGTTCGCAGATCGAGCACCCAGTAGTCGCCGCGGGTGTTCTCGCGCCACACGCGCCGCGTGTTGGTGAAGACCAGCAGCTCGTGGCCGTCGGCGCTGAACGAATAGTCCTGCGGGATGAGCGCCTGCGTCGCGCCCGGCGGCACCAGCTCCTCGGCCGGCACCTTCACCGAGCGCGCGCCGGTGGCGGCGTCGTACTCCACCAGGTCGTAGCCATTCACGGTGCGCGACGGCTCGAGCGTGAGGTAGCTGTTCCCGCCGTCGGCCCACCGCGCCGGCCCGAACCGCTGCTGGGCGTAGGTGCCCGAGGCGAAGATCGTGTGCAGCGCGGAGTCGAGCCGCGCGGGGAGCTGCTGGGCGCGCGCAGCCGACGGAATGAGGGCGAGAAGGGACGCGGCGAGCGCGGCGCGTGCGGTGCGTTTCATGGGAACCCCGACGGCGGTGACGAGAGCGGAACGGGTGTGGCCGGACGCTCGGAAACTAGAACGCCCGCCCGAACCCGGCCACCAGCACCCAGGGCGCCGCGTGGTCCACCGGACGCGCGAATCCCACGTGGAAGGTCCCGGAGAAGAACGTCACCCCGGCGCCCACGCTCGCCCGCACGCCGTCGGTGGCGCGCGACACCGGCGTCGCGCTCCACCCCGCGCCCAGCTCGTAAACCGCCGTGCGCGCCGCCGCCGTGGACAGCTCCGTCCACCCGCCCTCGGCGCCCACGGCGAACCCGGGCGCGAGGTCGGGAATGGTGATCCACCGCCACACCCGGTGCGGCGTGTGCCACACGGGCAGCACGTAGCTCACGAAACTCCCGAACAGCGCCGCGCGGTCGCCGGCGAACGCCTTATATGAAT
>JBJKPA010000081.1:0-2950 GCA_046706905.1 Gemmatimonadaceae bacterium | reverse complement strand
GCCCGCACCCGGATCAGCGCCCGGTCCACCGGCCGTGCATTCCGGAAGGCGTCGCTAGACGTAGCGGTGAAGCCGTCGTCGCGGTGGGCCCACCGGTAGCCGGGCGCGCGGCCGGCGCGAACGAACGCGTCGTAGTCGTTCACCCCGCGCACGTTCGCCGCGTTCACGCTGTGCAGGTAACGCGGGCCGTAGTGGTACCAGGGGACGTACGGATCCCGCGGTCCCAGCGGGAACCACGCCTGAACCCCGATCCCGAATCGCGGACCGGAGACGAATACCACGAGTGCCGGTGCGTAGACCGGCGCGCCCAGCACCGGACCGGGGACCCACGCCCACGCGCCCGCGATCAACGCCCAACGTCCGTAATGGAAGGGGGCGTACCCCCACGGCGCATCGTCCACCCAGACCCATCCCCACGGCTCGACCCACACCCACTGGCCATACCGGTACGGCGTCCATCCCGGAATGCCGGGCCGTGGATACCACACCACGCCGTACGCGGCCGTCCGCTCCCAGCGTCCGTACTGATCGAGATCGGCGCAGCCGGGGATGTCGGGCGCCATGTACTGGGCGCACGACACGGAGGTCGCGCGCTGGTCCCGCTGCGCGCTCCAGGCATCGAACGCGGTGGGCGCGGGGGCCGGCGCGGCTGACGCCAGGACGGGATTGTATCCGTTGAACGACACGGTCTGGCCGGTCGCGACGGTCCTGCTCACGCCCGGCCCGCTGGCCGTCGCGCTGCCCTCGTCCACGGTGAACAGCGTGTAGTCGGCACCGAGCGGGATCTCCACGCGGTAACTGCCCGGCGAACGAATCGTGAACGCCGCGTCCGGGGTGTCCAGCTCGATCGTGTCGCCGGCGGCCAGCCGGTACACGGTCACACGGACGATTCCCTGGCCGATGCCGAACTGCGCCGCGTGGTCGCCGAGGTCGGTGAGCACGACGTCGGTGCTGTCGGCCATACGCACCGTGAACGGGCCGACTTCGAGCTCGGCTCGGGCATCGCGCCCGGTGACGATTCTGTCGCCCGAGGTGAGCGAGCTGTTGAGGGCGGCCAGGCTCCAGTCGCTCACGCCGGCGGCCTGGAACGAGACGGGCCCCGACACGATGCTGAGCCGGCCGACGCGAGTCGGCGGATCGCCGGCGTCGGTGGAGGCGGCCGCCTGGGCGTGAAGCGCCGGGGGGAGGACCAGGGTCGCGAGCGCGAGGAGCGCGTAGCGCACGGCGCGGGCGGCGGACCCGGAAGTATGGATACTCATATAATTGCCCACCTGCTGCAGGGGATGACTTCCCCATACAACGTATGCCTGGCGGCACCCGTTGGTGTCCGGCGTTCCGGCACGTTCCCGGCGGCGGAGCGCGCACGCCGGACCGGGGAATGCAGGGCATTTCGTCGGGGGTGGCCCGACGGCCCGGGCCGCCGGGCCCGCGGCCTCAGGTGCCCGGCGTGCGCTCCGCGAACACCTGCACCAGGTGGACCAGCGTCTCGGTGGTCTTCTCCAGCCCGCGCCGCGAGTTGAACTCCAGCTTGCCGTGGAAGTTGTACCCGCCGGTGAAGAGGTTGGGGCAGGGCAGGCCGCGGAAGGTGAGGCGCGAGCCGTCGGTGCCCCCGCGGATCGGCTCGACGTAGGGCTTCACACCGGCCCGCCGCGCCGCCTCGAACGCGTTCTCGACGAGCTGCGGGTGGTCCTTGAGGACCTCCTTCATGTTCAGATAGTTCTCCTTCACCTCGACCTCGGCGCGCACGCCCGGGTGCCGGCCGGCCGCCGCGGCGGCGAGGTCGCGCACCAGGCGCTCCTTGGCCTCCAGCGCGTCCATGTCGAAGTCGCGCAGCAGGACCTTCACCGTGGACGTCTCGACGTCGGCCACGCCGCTGTACGGATGCACGAAGCCGACGCGCCCCTCGGTGGTCTCGGGAAGCATGTCGGGCGGCATGCTGAGCAGGAAGTCGGCGAAGGCGTAGATGGCGTTGATCATCACGCCCTTCGCGGTGCCGGGATGCACGCTCTTGCCGCGGAAGGTCACCGTGGCGAGCCGCGCGCTCCACGTCTCGTCGCTGATGTCGCCCAACCCGCCGCCGTCCACCGTGTAGGCGAACCGCGCGCCGAACTCGGCGATGTCGAACGCGTCGATGCCGGTGCCGGTCTCCTCGTCGGCCGTGAAGCCGACGGCGACCGGCCCGTGGCGGATGTCCGGATTGGCGAGGAGGGTGTCCACCAGCGTCATGATCGCCGCCACGCCGGCCTTGTCGTCGGAGCCGAGCAGGGTGGTGCCGTCGGTGGTGATGATGTCGTCGCCGACGAGCTTGGCGAGATCGGGATTCTGCGCCACGGTGATCACCTGCGACGTGTCGCGCGGGAGCACGATGTCGCCGCCCTGGTAGTTCTGGTGGATCACGGGCGACACGTTGGCCCCCGTGACGGCGGGCGAGGTGTCCACGTGGGAAATGAACCCGACCGTGGGCACGCCGGCCGATTCCGGGACGGTTCCCGGAATCGTGGCGTACAGCATGCAGTGATCGCTCAGCCGCACGTTGGAGGCGCCGAGCTGTTCCAGCTCCGCCTTGAGCATCTTCGAGAGGGTCCACTGGGTGGGCGTGCTGGGAATCGCGTCCGCGCCCTCCTCCGACTGGGTGTCGACGCGCACGTAGCGGAGGAAGCGGTCGACGACGGATTCACGGGGCGGTTTCATGCGCCACCGCCGAGCGAGACGGTGGACTGTCCGGCCGCCTTGCGGCGGGCGTTGAACGCGGCGAGTCCGGTGGTGCTGAGCCTCGTCCACCGCGCCATCACGCTACGCGAGTCGGCGCGGGCGTGCGCGCAGGCGGCGATCTCATCGGCCGTCGGAGCGACGTCGGCGCCCTGCATGGCCATCGCCGCGCCGATCATCGTGCCCGACAGGTTCTCGAGATTGGGCGGCACGGCGGCGCCGCGGCCGCGCCCGAAGAACC
>JBJKPA010000080.1:0-9225 GCA_046706905.1 Gemmatimonadaceae bacterium | reverse complement strand
GGTGGCTTTACGGGGGGGGGGGACGTGTGGAGCCGGGCCGTCCCCCTGGGCCCGGCCCCGCGCCCCCCCCCCCGCCGCCGCTCGCCCCGTTCCCCGCGCTCACCGCGATCTTCCCGCTCGCCGCGCGGCTCGGAGCCGTTGCCTTCCGACGCCGCCTCCTCGGAGGCGGGGGCGGGGGCGCCCTCGGGCTTCGGCTGCAGCGCCTTCATCGACAGACGCAGGCGGCCGCGCTCATCGCGCTCGATGAGCTTGACCTTCACGCGGTCGCCCTTCTTGACCACGTCCTCGGTCTTCTCGGTGCGGCCGTGGCGCAGCTCGGAGATGTGGAGCAGGCCCTCGGTGCCCGGCATGATCTCGACGAAGGCGCCGAACGCCGTCGTGGACTTGACCGGACCCTCGTAGACCTCGCCCACCACCGGCTCGGCGGTGACCGCCTGGACCATCTGGCGGGCGCGCTCCATGGACTCGCCGCCCACGGCGGCGATCGTGACCAGGCCGGAGTCGTCCACCGTGATCTCGGCGCCCGTCTCGTCCTGGATGCCGCGGATCGTCTTGCCCTTGGGGCCGATGAGATCGCCGATCTTCTCGGGATTGATCGTCATCGTGACGATGCGCGGGGCGTACGGCGACAGGTCGCCGCGCGGCGCCGAGAGCGCCTTCTCCATCTCGCCCAGGATGTGCATCCGGCCCTCGCGGGCCTGGGCCAGCGCCTCCTTCATGATCTTGAGGTCGAGCCCCTGGATCTTGATGTCCATCTGGATCGAGGTGATGCCCTGCGCCGTGCCCGCCACCTTGAAGTCCATGTCGCCGAGGTGGTCCTCGGTGCCCAGGATGTCGGTGAGGATGGCGTAGCGCTTGCCCTCGGAGATGAGCCCCATGGCCACGCCGGCCACCGCCGCGCCCATCGGAACGCCGGCGTCGAACAGGGCGAGCGAGCCGCCGCAGATCGAGGCCATGGACGACGAGCCGTTGGACTCCATGATGTCGGAGACCACGCGGATCGTGTACGGGAACTCCTCGAACGGCGGGAGCATCGCCTGCAGCGCGCGCTCGGCCAGGTTGCCGTGCCCGATCTCGCGGCGCGAGGTGCCGCGCATCGGCCGCACCTCGCCCGTGGAGAAGGGCGGGAAGTTGTAGTGGAGCATGAACGACTTGGTGCTCTCCGACGGCTCGTCGATCGTGTCGAGCCGCTGCACGTCGTTCGCGGTGCCGAGGGTGACGCTGACCAGCGCCTGCGTCTGGCCGCGGGTGAACAGCGCCGAGCCGTGGGCGCGCGGGAGCACCGGGGTGTCGATCGTGATCGGCCGGACCTCGGTGGCCTTGCGGCCGTCCACGCGCAGCTTGGTGTCGAGCACCTGCGAGCGCAGGGCATCGTATTCGACGTCGCCGAGCACGGCCTTCACGTCGCCGATGTTGTCGGGGTACTCCTCCTTCAGCGCGTCGGCGACCTCGTCCTTGGCGCGCTCCACGGCCTGGATGCGCGTGTGCTTCTCCTTCTGGTTGATCGCGTCGCCGATCCTGGGCTCGGCCAGCGCCTTGACGCGGGCCTCGAGGCCCTCGGGGAACTCGGGCTTGTTCCACTCCATCTTGGCCGGCCGGTCGTCCATCTTGGCCAGCAGCTCTTCCTGCGCGCCGATCAGCTCCTTGATGCCGCCGTGGGCGACCTGGAGCGCGTCCACGACGTCGTCCTCGGACACCTGCAGCGCGCCGCCCTCGACCATGACGATCGAGTCGGTCGAGCCGGCGACGACGAGATCCATGTCGCTGTACTCGAGTTGCTGGAAGGTGGGGTTGAGGACCCACTTGTCCTGCACGCGGCCCACGCGGACGCCGGCGATCGGGCCCATGAACGGGATGCGCGAGGCGTTGATGGCGAACGACGCGGCGACGAGCGCCAGGACGTCGGCGTCGTTCTCCTGGTCGGCGGAGACGACGTAGATGAAGACCTGGACCTCGTTCTTGAATCCTTCGGGGAAGAGCGGACGGATGGACCGGTCGATGATGCGGGCGGCCAGGATCTCGTGATCGTGCGGGCGCCCTTCACGCTTGATGAAGCCGCCCGGGATCTTGCCGGCGGCGTAGGTCTTCTCCCGGTACTCGACGAGCAGGGGGAAGAAGGGAAGCGTGCTCTCCTTGTCGCTCACGGTGCAGGCGGCGATCACCATCGTGTCGCCGAACCGCACGACGGCCGATCCGGCCGCCTGCTTCGCCATCCGGCCCGTCTCGATGACGAGCTTGCGGCCGGCGAAGGTCTTCTCGATGCGGTGCATCATTGCGTTGTAGCCTCGTGGAATGCAAAAAGCGCGCGGGCCACCAGGTGGCTCTCCGCGCGCGTGTTCATCACGCCCATCCTAGTAGCGCAGGCCGAGATCCTGCACCAGCTGCCGATAGCCCTCGACGTCGGTCCGCCGCAGATAGCTCAGCAGGCGCTTGCGCTGGCCGACCATCTTCAGCAGGCCGCGCCGGCTGTGATGGTCCTTCTGATGCGTGCGGAAGTGGTCGGTCAGGTAGTTGATGCGCTCGGTGAGCACCGCTACCTGCAGTTTGGTCGAGCCGGTGTCGGTCTCGTGGGCCTTGTACTTCGCGATCTCGGCGGACTTCTGAAAAGGCATGACGTGATGATCCCCGCCCCAGTGGCGGATGCGAAATTGAACCGAATGAATTGCAGCAAATGAAGTTAACGGGGGTGGACGGGGGTGTAAAGGGGAGGGGGAAGGCGCGCCCTGCCCCACCCCAACAGAAGGCCGAGGGCCGGTGGCTCACAGCCATCAGCCGTCGGCAACCGCGCCGGGACCCCACCCGGCTCAGACGAGGGCAATCAGAAGCGGGAGGTCCCTGGTGCAGTTGTGGCTGCCGGCTGGCAGCCGACGGCTACCGGCCCTCAGCCTTCCGTTCTCAGTTCGCGCCGTTTCAGGAGAACAATTTCCCCAGCCACGCCTTCAGATCGTTGTACATCACCACGGCGAAGATCAGCGCGATCGCCGCCAGCCCGACCTGCAGGATCCGCTCCCGGGTCCGCAGGCTGAACGGCTTCCCCTTCGCCGTCTCGATCACGTTGAGCACGATCTGCCCCCCGTCCAGGATCGGGATCGGCAGCAGATTCAGCACCGCCACGTTGATGCTCAGCAGCGCGATCAGGTAGAACAGATTCTCCAGCCCCGTCCGGGCCGCCTCCACCGAGACCCGCGTGATGGTGATGGGGCCCGCCAGCTCCGAGACCGAAACCTTGCGGGTGATCAGGTCGCGCACCGTCCCGATCACCGCGCCCCCCATCACCCACGTCATCCGCGTCCCGGTCACCACCGCCTGGGCGAACGACACGGGCTCGCGGCTCACGATCTCGCGGCGCGCGATCCCGATCCGGCCCAGCATCTGCTGCTTCCCGGTCACCGGATCGGTCACCTCGGTGGCCTTGGGGGTGATCCGGAGATCGACGGTCCGGCCGCCGCGCCTGACCTCGAACACCAGCGTCGACCCGGCGGCCTCGCTCACCCGGTCCACCAGTTGGGCGAAGCCGGGGATCGGCTCCCCGCTCACCGCCATGATGCTGTCGCCCGCCTGCATGCCCCCCTTGGCCGCCGGCCCGTCCGGGCCCACGGAGTCCACGACCGCCGGCGTCCAGTACTCGATGGCCTGCGCCAAGTCCGCGGCGTGCACGGAATCGCTCAGCGGCACCGTCACGGTCCCGTGCTGGGTGAGGAACGCCACCTGCGAAGTGCTGAGCCCGATGTCGTTGATCACATCGGTCCAGTCGTGCACGGTGTCGCCGTTCACGGCGAAGATGGTGTCGCCGGCGACGAGCTGGGCCAGCGCCGGCGCCGCGGGCAGCGCGTGCACCGAGCCCACCACCTGCGTCGGGATCACGGCCCGGCCGAAGTGCACCGCGAGGCCGATCGCCACGCCCAGGGCCAGCAGCGCGTTCATCGTCACCCCGGCCAAGAGGATGACCAGCCGCGCGGGCAGCGATTTCGATTCGAACCACCGGTCCTCGGGCACCGGCTTGGGCCCGAACGGAATCATGGCGTCGGGGTCGTAGTGCGCATCCCCCGGCTTGAGCCCGCTCCCTTCCTCGCTTCCGCCCTCGAGCATCGCCGCGGTCTCGTCGTTGCGCGAGGCCATGCGCACGTATCCGCCCACGGGGATGGAGCCGATGACGTACTCCGTCTCGCCGGGGCGCCACTTGAAGAGCGCCGGCGGGAACCCGATCGAGAAGCGGGGGGCGTACACGCCCATCGCCTTGGCGGCGAGGAAGTGCCCGAACTCGTGCACGAAGATCACGAGGCCGAACACGAGCACGGGGGCGAGCCAGACTAGCATGCGAATCGCTCTCTTACGTAGTCGCGGGCCGCGGCGTCGGCCGCTTCCAGCGCGTCGCGGGTGTCGCCGGGCATCGTGCCCAGCGCCTGGAGCGCCCCGTCGATCGCCGCGGCGATGTCGGGAAAGGCGAGGCGCCCCTCCAGAAATATCGCCACGGCCTCCTCGTTCGCGGCATTGAACACCGCTGGGGCCGCGCCGCCCGTCCGCCCCGCCTCCATCCCCAGCCGCAGCGCCGGGAATGCGTCGAGCCGCACCGGCTCGAAGGTGAGGGGCGAGGCCTTCACGGGATCGAACGTCGGGATCCCCGAGTCGGCGACCCGTGCCGGATGGGTCAGCGCGTACAGCACCGGCAGCTCCATGGTCGGCACGCCGAGCTGGGCCAGCACGCTCCCGTCCACGAACTCGACGAACGAGTGCACGATGCTCTGCGGGTGCACCACGACGTCGATCCGGTCGTACGGCAGCCCGAACAGGTAGTGCGCCTCGATCACCTCGAGCGCCTTGTTGGCCAGCGTCGCGCTGTCCACGGTGATCTTGCGCCCCATGCTCCACGTCGGATGCCGGAGCGCGTCGTCCACGGTGGCCCGGGCCAGCCGCGCCGTGGGCCACTCGCGGAACGGCCCGCCCGATGCGGTGAGGATGATGCGCCGCACCTCGACTCCGGGGCGCCCCACGATGCACTGCAGCACGGCGCTGTGCTCGCTGTCCACGGGCACGATCTCGCCCCCGCCCCGTTTCGCCGCCGCCGCCACGAGGTGGCCGCCCATGACGAGCGACTCCTTGTTGGCCAGCGCGACCCGCTTGCCGCGCTCCAGCGCGGCCAGCGTCGCGTCGAGCCCGATCGAGCCGACCACCGAGTTGAGCACGATGTCCACGTCGTCGCGCACCGCCGCCTGCGCCAGGCACTCCGGCCCGTGGCACCAGCCGGCGTCGGAGCCCCCGCCGTCGCGCACGATGCCCACGAACGCCGGCGTGAACTTGCCCGCCTGCTCGCGCAGCAGCGGCGCGTTTGAATACGCCGTCAGCGCCGAGACGCGGAACCGCTCCCCCTGCCGCTCGAGCACCCGCAGCGCGGTGGTGCCGATCGAGCCCGTGGATCCCAGGATGGCCACCCGGCGCGGGGTGGAGGTGGCGCTCATAGCGGCGCCGGGACGAGCAGCAGCCCGAGCAGGAAGTAGGCCACCGGAAGCACGAAGATCAGGCTGTCCACGCGATCGAGCAGCCCGCCGTGCCCGGGAATCAGCTGCGAGCTGTCCTTCACGCCGGCCTCGCGCTTGAGCAGCGACTCGAAGAGGTCGCCCACCTGCGCGGCGGCGCTGGCCAGCACCCCGAACACCACGATGCCGAGCGGGGTGAGCCCCAGCTGGGCCACGGGACGCAGGGCGTAGCGCACGTACAGCCAGGTGACGACGACGCTGAGCACGACGCCGCCCACCGCGCCGGCCACGGTCTTGCCCGGGCTCACCGAGGGCATGAGCCTCCGCTTGCCCAGCGCGCGTCCGAAGGCGTAGGCCCCGATGTCGGTGGCCCAGGTGACGACGACGGGGAGGATGACCAGCGCGCCGCCGGCGGCGAACAGGAAGTGCCGCCCCACGAAGAACACGTCGCGCCCGCCCAGCGCGTACTCGTGGTACCGGAGCACGTAGGCGAACGAGAGGGTCGCGCCCGTGTACAGCGCGCCGAAGAAGGTGATGCCGAGCGACGCGATGGGCTGTCCGTGCGTGCCCCGCATCCAGAGGGCGAGCGTGCACACGATGAGCACGATCACCACGACGTCCACCGGGCGCACGACGTAGAGCCCGAGGTAGCGGGCGTGCACGGCGAGCGGGGTGAGCCCGGCGATGCCGATCCCGATGTCGTCCAGCGGCTGATTGCCCGCCTCGCGGGCGAGCCGGAAGAATTCCCACGCCGCGATGGCCGAGGCCACGGCGAGCAGCGCCGCCAGCGGCGCCCCGCCCCAGGCGAGGATGCCGAGCACGATCGGGGCGGCGATCACGGCGAACAGGACGCGGCGGCCGAAATTTCCCATCAGACGATCACCTTGCCGAACCGGCGGTCGCGGGCCTGGAAAGCGAGGATCGCCTCGTAGAACTGGGCGCGCCGGAAGTCGGGCCAGAGCACCGGCGAGACGTACAGCTCGGTGTAGGCGAGCTGCCAGAGCATGAAGTTGGAGATCCGCTGCTCGCCCGACGTCCGGATGAGGAGGTCCGGGTCGGGCATGCCGGTGGTGTAGAGGCGCGCGGCGAACGCCTCCTCGTTGACGTCGGCCGGCGTGAGGCGCCCGGCGGCGACGTCCTCGGCCAGCCGGCGCGCGGCGCGCACCAGCTCGGCGCGGGAGCCGTACGAGATGAACAGGTTGAGGTCGAGCCGCGTGTTGGCGGCGGTCTGGGCGGTGACGCGCTCCACGGCGGCCGCGGCCGGCGGGGTGAGGCGTTCCAGCTCGCCGAACACGCGCACGCGCACGCCGTTCTCGTCCAGCGCGTCGGCCTCGCGCTGGATGTACTCCTCGAGCAGCGACATGAGGGCGCTGACTTCGGGCTTGGGGCGCTGCCAGTTCTCCTTGGAGAAGGCGAACAGCGACAGCGCGTTGACGCCGACCTCGATCGCGCCCTCGACGACGTCGCGCACCGACTGCATGCCGGCGCGGTGGCCGAAGCTGCGGGGCATGACGCGGTCCCGGGCCCACCGCCCGTTGCCGTCCATGATCACGGCCACGTGCCGTGGAATTCCCCCGTGGAGGCGAATGCGCCCCAGCAGGTCGTCGCTCGTCGGCTCCGCCACCGCCCGTTCCGCCGTCAGACTTCCATGATCTCGGCTTCTTTCGCCTTGATCAGCTCGTCGATCTTGTGGATGAAGTCGTCGTGCAGCTTCTGGACTTCCTTCTCGGCGTGTTTCACCTCGTCCTCGGACACGCCGGAGAGCTTCTTGAACGCGTCGCGGGCGTGGGTCCGGGCGTGGCGCACCGCCACCTTCCCTTCCTCGGCCAGCTTGTGCACGACCTTGACCAGCTCCTTGCGGCGGTCCTCGTTCATGGCCGGCAGGGGCACGCGGATCACGCCGCCCTGGTGCGACGGGTCCAGGCCCAGCCCCGACTCGCGGATCGCCTTCTCGACGACCTTGGCCTGGCTCTTGTCGAACGGCGTGACGATGAGCAGCCGCGCCTCGGGCGACGCCACGGTGGCCACCTGGTTCATGGCCAGCTGCGAGCCGTACATCTCGACGCGCACGGTGTCGAGCATGTTCGGCGTGGCCTTGCCCGACCGGATGCTGGCGAACTCGTGCTTCGTGGCGTCGATCGCCTTGTCCATCGCGGTGCGGCAGTCCTTCTCGATGTCCTGAATGGTGCTCATTGTACGATTGTCCCCTCGCGCTCGCCGCGCACGGCGCGTGCGATCGCGCCCGGGCGGTGAATGTTGAGAACGATGATCGGCAGTCCGTTCTCCTTACACAACGTGACCGCCGTCTGATCCATGACCTTGAGCTCCTCGAGCATCACGTCGCGATAGCTGATCTCCCGATACAGCGTCGCGTTGGGGTCCCGCTTCGGGTCGGCCGAGTACACGCCGTCCACGCTCGTCGCCTTGATGATGACGTCGGCCTTGATCTGGATGGCGCGCAGGACGGCGGCCGTGTCGGTGGAAAAGTAGGGATTGCCGGTGCCCGCGGCAAAGATCACGCTGCGTCCCTTCTCGAAGTGGCGGAGCGCGCGCCGGCGGATGTACGGCTCGGCCAGCTCCTCCATCCGGATCGCCGTCATGACGCGCGTGTCGAGCCCCTTGCGCTCGAGCACGTCCTGCACGGCCAGCGCGTTGATGACCGTGCCCAGCATGCCCATGTAGTCGGCGGTGACGCGGTCCATCCCCATCTTGGAGAGGATGGTCCCGCGCACGATGTTGCCGCCGCCGATCACCAGGCCCACGGTGGCGCCGAGGCCGATGACCGCGCCGACCTCATCGGCCAGCCGGTCGATCGTCTCGAAGTCGAATCCGAACCCCGCCTTTCCGGCGAGGGCCTCGCCCGAAAGCTTGATCAGCACGCGCGGATAGCGGAGTTCGGCCATGGGATCACACCTCGCCGAGCTGGAAGCGGACGAAGCGTTTGACCTGGATGTTCTCGCCGGTCTTGGCCGAGACCTCCTTGACCAGCTCGCCGATCGTCTTCTTGGGCTCGCGGACCCACGGCTGGTTGAGGAGCGTGGACTCCTTGAAGAACGCCTCCATCTTGCCGTCCACGATCTTGCCGAGCATGGCCTCCGGCTTGCCGGAAGCGCGGGTCTGCTCCTCGGCGATCCGGCGCTCGACCTCGATCTTGTCGGCCGGGATGCCGTCCCTGTCCACGGCCAGGGGCGCCGCCGCGGCGACGTGCTCGGCGAGGTGGCGGGCCAGGTCCCTGAAGTCCTCGGTGCGGGCCACGAAGTCGGTCTCGCAGTTGAGCTCGACGAGGGCGGCCAGCTTGCCGTTGTGGTGGATGTAGTGGCCGATGATCCCCTCGCTGGTGGTGCGGCCGGCGCGCTTCTCCGCCTTGGCCACGCCGCGCTTGCGCAGGTTCTCGACCGCCTTGTCGATGTCGCCCGAGGTCTCCTCGAGGGCCTTCTTGCAGTCCATCATGCCGGCACCGGTGCGCTGGCGCAGCTCCTGGACGTCCTTCGCGGTGATGTTCGCCATATGTGGGTCCGTTCTACCGTTCAACGGTCAGAGTCATGGAAACGCCGCCGGTGGAAGCCGGCGGCGTCTGTCGAAGATACTGCGGCAGGCGCCGCGCCCGGACGGCCGCTGGGGCCGTCCAACCACGGTTACTCGGCGGCCGGCTGGCCGTCGCCCTCGTCGGCCGGGGCGCCCTCGGCCGCCTCGGCGGTCTCGCCCTCGCCGGTGGACTTGAGCCGGGCGGCGATCGCTTCGGGCTTCGCGC
>JBJKPA010000079.1:0-9835 GCA_046706905.1 Gemmatimonadaceae bacterium | reverse complement strand
CGCCGTGGGCGCCGCGGCGACTGGCTGGGAGATCGGCGCCGGCGCGAGTCCCGTGACCGTCGTCCCGAGGCGTTTGGCCGCGGCGGCCGCCCGCGTCGTCGCCGTGTTCAGGTCCTCGCCCAGGTTCGCCATGCGCCCGGGGATGCTCACCGCTTCGGTCGGATCGAAGCGAGCGAACGACTTGTTCGGGAGCTGAATGTCGAGTCCGAACGTCGCGCTGGCGGGATCATAGGCCCCCTCATACGAGGTTGCATATTGCGCGCCCCCGCCGGCGCCGCCGACGTCGAACTGCGATACGAGATGGCCGGTCGCATCCCATACGGCGATTGCGCCCGTGGCCGAGTCGATCGCATAGTGACCGCCCGCGGTCGGCGCGAGGAACGTGCCGCCGGGGAGTGAGACCGGCGAGATGCCATCCGTGCCGACGAGGAAGTCCCCGCCATCGGGCAACGTCGAGCTGATGCCCGCCATTTGATACGGGGACGGGTAAAACGTCTGCCGCAGCGCGGCCAGACTCGTGTACTTCGACGGCGCGGGATTGTTGGGAAAGGCGATACCCACGTCACACCCCCAACGGCGCGCGACGCGCCGGCGCGCGGACGACGCCGGGCGGGACCGGCGCGATCCGCGATTCGTTCGTCGGATGCCCCCCGGGGCCGTTCCGTTGCGCGGTCGCCGCGAACGGATGGCCCGCGGCCAGCGGATGCGCGGGGACCGCGGTCGCTTTCAGCACCGATGGCGCCACGACGAGATTCCGGTTCACTTATGCTCCCACGCGAGCAGGAACAGCACGCCGGCGCCGGCGGCGAGAAGCTCCCAGTTGCTCGCCGCCCAGGCGACGAATGTCGGGGTCGTGTTCGGCGGCGCCACGGCGGCGCCCAAGCCGACGCCGGTTTCCTGCACCGCGCCGCCGGCGGCCTCGCGCACCTGGGCGACGCCCTGATTGAGCGACGTCTGCACCGCGGTCTCGACGTTCGTGACGAGCGCCTGGCCCGCGGCTTTCGCCGTGGCCAGGACACTCCCCCACGCCGCCGCGATCGCGTTCACGTCCCCGCCGTTAGGCCGGGATCGTGAGCGGGCGCACCAGCCCCGCGGGCGTCGTCAGCGCCACCCGCGTCACCTTGATCTTGGTCGTCCCCGTGCCGACCGCCGACGCCTGACAGTCGAACTCGAACCGGAGGTTCGTGTCCTGGACCGGGTTCAGCACGCGCGACAGCCGGCCGAAGGTCTGGAAGTTGAACACCAGGTGAGCGCCGCCGACGTTGAACGTCGAGGCGCCACCGAAGTCGAACTCCGACCCGGCCACGAGGTCCTTCCAGCCCGCGTGATCGACCCACACCTGCTTGGCGCCGCGGAGCGTCACGTAGTTGATGACGTCCTCGACCTCGCCGATCACCGTATCCACCGGCGAGACGACGAGCGCGCGGAGCGAGTCGTCGGTCTTGAGGAAATGAATCAGCTTCGCCTGCGTCCCCACCACGGTCTCGTCGAACTGCTCCAGGATCGGGATGAAGTACGGGGCGAGCTGGCCCTCGGCGTCCTCGTAGATCTGGCGCACGGTGACGTTGAGGTTGGTCAGGGTGATCGTCACGCCGCCCGGCACCACCGCCAGCTCCGAGCCGCCGCCGTCCGCGGCGAGCTTGACATACGCCTGCAACGTCTGGCGCACGTCTTTCTCGACGTAGGCCGTCTCCCGCGGTTCCAGCGCGATCGGGTGCGCGAACTGCAGCCGGATCGTCTCGTCGAGCGGGTACGCCGCCGCCGCCGTGCCGCTCACGCGCGAGTAGGAGAGGGGCGACGACGCCGCCGCCTCGCACAGCGCGCGGATGACCGGGCCGTCGGCGTAGGTCTTGGCCTTGCCGTTTTCCAGAATCCCGATCTCGTCGAAGCACGCGAGGATCGACCCACGGTTGTTGATCCGCGTCGCCGCGCCACCGGCGATCGTCGCGGTGCCCGTGAAGCGCATCTCGACCGAGTGCGTCTGTTTGCCGTTGTTCAGGTCCGACGGGACCCGCTTACCGGCTACCGGCACGATGTCGGCGACTTGCTGCTCTTTCGTGGTGAACATGATCCCCCCTTAGGGCTTGATCGCCGAGGGGAGCGGGGCATGCTTGAACGCCACGCCGAACACGAGCACCAACAGGCCGAAGCCCGCGAGCTGCTTGTAGTCGAGCTTGCCGTCCGCCCCGTTGAGGAAGTTGAACACGGCTACTCCACGGTTGGGTGTGTACTGCGGTGGACGTCCACAGAATGAGACACCCCCGCCATTTTGTCAAGTGACGCGACAGAATGACGGGGGCGGCGCGGCTGTGGCGTTTCGGGCCGTAGCCCGTCCGGGCCGCTCTCCTACGGGTTGGCGGGCGGCGGCGTCTCGACGGCCGGGCGGCTGAACGTCGCCAGCAGCGTCCCGAGGATCCCGACGATCGGCGCCGCGTGCCCCAAGCCCGCCGGGTTGACGTAGGCCGTGATCCACGCGATCACCGCCGCGAGGCCGCCGCCCAGGGTATGCCAGTTGATTTTCACGTCCCACCCCCTCTCGGTTAAGGTCGGACGCCGTGCGCCTCGGCGAGATGCCGGAGCACGGCGCGCCGCGTTTGCGCGGGCCGCGTCGAGAACGCCCAATAGGTCCCGCACAGCAGACAGTCCACCACGGTGTAGTCGCCCTTATTCAGCTCGCGAATCTTCCCCGCGTCGCTGGCGCGGAGCAGCGCCGCGCCGTCCTCATCGAGGGGGAGCTGGCGGTCCCGCCCGTCGTAGCGCCGCACGTCGGCGCCGTCGGCGGTCCGGGCGAGATATTCATACTGCCCGAGGGTGCGCGCCGCCAGGGCGAAGGACCGGCCCCCGGTCTTGTCCAGCCAGGCGATGTCGCGCGGTTCGTGTTGTTGGAAGGTCACGAGGACGTCCGCCTGGCTGGACAGGTCGCGGTGGCACTCGGCGGGGCGGCGCGTCGCGCCGATGATCTTCACGGCGTAATGCCGCCCTCGCGCGATGGACGATCGGACCGCGGGATCAATCCCCGCGTGATTCGGCATCCACAGGTCGATTTCATCACTGAACACGCAGACCCCGCGCACGGCCCGCGCGTAGCCGGCGACGCCGTGATCCTTTGGCATGAGCGCGCCGACGACCCACCGCGCATCCTCGGGCGTGTCGGGCCGGACCACAATCCGCCAGCGGTCGCCGCTCGACGCCTCGCGAAGTGCGTCCCGATATTCGTCCTCGTCGTACACGATCACGCCCAGGTCGAGCGGTTCCCCGACGTCCACGGGTTCCCCATGGAGCAGGTCGAGCACGACAACGCGCCGGCGCCGGGCCGACGCGCGCCGGAGCAGCTCGCTTTTCCCCGAGCCGCGCCGGCCAACCACGACCGCGAGCGACGCGCGCACGAGGGGATGCGTCGTGTTCACGCGGCCGGCGTCTCCTCGTCCGTGACACGCGGCTCGCCCTCCTTCACCAGCTCGGCGCGCGCGGCGGCGTCGATCTTGGCCCGCGGCTTCCAAACCATGAACGTGGCGCTGATCGCCGCGCCCCAGGGCGCGTATTGGGCCATTTGCGGCGCCCAGGGTTCCAGCGCGCGCGTCCAGACGTTCACCAGCTTTTCGTGTTCCTCTTTCGATAGCAACCAATGCGCCCCGCGCGTCTCGGCCTGTTTCAGAAACCAGAGCCCGAAACTGGCGTCGAGGGCTTCCCGAAGCATGTTCACCGACTCGCCCGCCGTGGGAGCTCCGGGCCCCGCGGCCGCGGCCGCGCGCGCCTCGTCTCGCTCGGCCGTGAGCCGCTTCACATCCTGGGCGGCCGCCCGCGCGCGGGCCCGCCACACGTCTTTGGTCGGCCCCTTGCCGGTTCCCCCTTTCGGTCGGCCGGGGCGCCGTTTCCCGGCCGCCGGGCGCGCCGTCTCGGGCTCGCCGTCGCCGTCGTCCAGCGCGTCAAGCGAGTCGTGGGCCGCCTGGTTCACGGCCGGCGATTCGTAGTCTGATGCCTCGCCGTCGAGCACGTCGGGCTGATCGACCCGCGTGGCGTTCGTGTCGTTGCTCATTTCCCCTCACCTCGGGCGCGCATACTGGCCGTCGCCGTGCCGCCGCAGGTCGAGCACATCCCATCCCATTCCAGCGGCCCATACATCCGGGCCGCGTACAAATGCAGCTCGCCGACGACGACGCCCACCGTGCGGATCCCGCAGCGCGGACAGTCGATCGAAATATAGGCGTTAGCCGGGGGGCGTGGCGGGCGTGCGTTCGTCGGGATGACCATTTGCTCCGACATTATTTAGGTCCGAAATGAGTTGGCGGCCAGTGGGTCCAACGTAGCACTGTAGCCGGCCGCGGGCCAGCAGGTAGAGGAATCGCGCGACGGTGAGCGGCCGCCGCCGGGCCGGCCGGTGCCCTTCCCAGTCGGCGGCCCCGGTGGCGGCGTCGTCCGTCCGGGCGACGGCGGCCAGTTTGGTCACCAAGTCGGCGAGCAGCGCATAGGTTTCCTCGTCGATGGGAATTTGCCGCGTGGCCGCCGGGAGCGGCAGATCCCGCGGATGGCCGGCCGTCGGATAAAAGGCGTCGAGTCGGAATTTCATGCGGCCTCGTCGTAGACGCGCGGCGGGGGCATCGCCGCGGCCACCAGCGCCTCGGCCGTTTCCTGGGCGTCGGCGTCCGGCACCTCGGCGTCGGCCGCCAGGTCAAGCAGCGCCGCGTACAGGGCGTCGTTCTTGAGCACCACGTTTCCCCACTCCCACGCGGCGACGGTGATCCGCCGGCGGGGTTTTTCGCCCAGGTCGAGCGTGAGCTGCTCCCGGAGCGCGGCCGCGTCCTCGACCTCGTGGAGATCGTAGGCGGCCCGAAGATCGCGCGAAAAGGTGAGCTGACGCGCGCCCCGCATCGCGGCGGCCCACTCATGCCACCGAGCCGTCGCCTGTCGGCGTGCGCCCGGCGTGCGCCACTCGCCGACGGCGAGCTGGTGGAGGAGCTGCCACGGGGTCCAGTGGCCGGGCGCGCGGGCTTGCTTCATGGTGTGACTCGCCAGCTCGGGGCCGAGGGCTATTGACGCCTCGGCGAGATACCGCGCCATCACCGCGCGCACGAGCTTGACGCCGACGCCGCCGAGTCGGGCCGGCGACTTGAGGCCGGCGCCCAGGCCCTTCGCTGGGCGCTGCACCGCGCGCGTCCATCGCGTGCGTAGCCACCGGCGTAGCTCGGCCATCGGCCGGGGGCCGATCGGCCCCCGAAGAAAGACCAAAACGTGCAGGTGCGGGTGCCAGCCATTTCGGCCCACCGTGACGTCGAGGGCCCGCGCGAATCCCACGACGCCCGCCCGGTCTTTCAACCGTATCCAGGGCGCCCCGGAGAGGCAGAAGCGCCACGCATCGCTCACATGTCGCCGCAGCTCTTTTAGGGGCATGCCGGCGTCGTGGGGCACCGTCAGCGTGACGTGATATATCTCGCCGCCCCGGGCGCGGTGTCGCCGGGCTAATTCGTCGAGCAGCTCCGCCCGCCGGCGTCCGATCGTCGGTGCACAGTCCGTACACTCCCAGGGCGAGCCACAGTGATTTACCCCGGAGATCTGCACGCGACCGCCCTCGCCCGCCCATAGCTCCACCTGGGCGACGTCCTTCCGCGCCGACCCACAGAGCCGCACCGAATCGTGCGAGGTCGCCGCGCGGGCGAACCGACGCATGCTGAGCACGTCGAGACGGGCCGGTTTCAGAGGCGCGGGCATCCCTCAATCCGTCGGGGGGGGGGAAACATTGCTCCGTGGGAGTACCGAGGGCCCGGCGGGATCGCGGCGAGCGGCGAAACGGTGAAGCCCGCGCCACCGATGCCCAGGGCGGCGGTGCAGCTCGCAGCGCGGCACCCAGGCCGTCGAGAAGTGCCCCCGGCGGATCATCTCAATCGCCGTTAGGTGCGTCGCGGCCATGGGACAGCCGGCGACCGCGCACGGCCGGGCGACGTCAGCGAGCCAGCGCCGGCGTTTCACGCGACGCCCGCCGGCTCGAACCGGAACCAGTGAACGCCGGCCGCGCCGTTGGTGGCGAGATAGAGGCCGCCCGGCGCCATCCAGTAGAGGACGCGGCACGGCGCGAGCTGGGGGGCCAGCTCGACCTCAAACGCCTGGCGGGCGCGCGCGTCCCGCGCAGGGTCGAGGCCCACCAGGGTCACGAGCGGGGCCAGGGTTTCGAGGAAATGCGCGGTGCGAATCATATAGGGTCCCCGCGCCGGTAACGCGCCTGGCTCTCCCGGAGGATTCGGAGACCGTCGGCCCGCATCGCGTCGAGCTGCTCCACGAGCTTGACGGCCCGGTCCCGGCGCGCCGTGATCGTGACGCGCGTCAGCGCCGAGGGACCGCCCACGCCGACATAGGTTTCGTCCTCGACGACGAGCTGCAGCGTCTCGGCGGCGACGGGTTCCCGCGCGATCGGTTTCACTTGGCGACGACGCCGGGCCACGAGACGGCGGCCGGATAGTGTCGGTGGACGACGCGCCGATGTGTGCCGCACACGCGGAGCGGCGCCAACGGATCAACGCGCACCGTCCAGCGCGCGGCAAAGCGACACCGGCCGCCGTCGCCCGTCCGGTTCGCTCCGCATCGGGGCACGGGCCGCTCGGGAAGCTTACCCGACCGCATCGCCCGATTCTGCCGCATGCGTGTCGGGGTCCATCCCCTGGGCGATCCGGTGCACCGCCTCGCCGAGCGTGAGCCCGTCCGGCGGATTGAACACGAGCCCGCCCTGGTCGGCGAACACGGCGCACACGACGCGCATGAGGTCCACCGCGGTCAGTAGCTCGACGGCGCGGTCCGCCACCTCGCGCGCCAGGTCGGTGGGCAGGGGGGGCGACGCGCCGGCGGTCACGGCCCTCTGCGCGAATTCGAGCACCTGACGCACGTCGTAGAGCTGGTGGGCGTAGAATCGGAGCTCGGCTTCGGTGAGAAACACGGCGCGCGACATCGGACGGCCTCGGCGGTTGGGCTACCCCATCGTATCGGCCGGGCGACGGGCCCGCAATCCGAAGGGACCCCGAATTGCGCGGGGCCCCGTGACGTCAGTCACGGCCGCCGTGTTCGCGCCACTCTATCCCCCGCTTCTGCTTGAGGGCGACCGCGTAGCTTTTCGGCTTTTTTGACAGCCACCGGCCGGTATAGCGCCCGCGGACCTTGAATCCGCCGCGCACGCGGCAAATGGTGCAGGGTTCGGCCCTGGGGGCCCGCCGCGGCCGTTTCGGGCGGCGGCGCGTCACTTGCCCTGCCACCACCGGAGCGTCGCGTAGAGCCGCCAGAGGGCCCAGGCGATCGCGAGGCACGCGGCGAGCGTCACCAGCCCGTGCCCGCTAAACAGGGCGCCCATCGCGCACGCCCACAGGAGGACGACGACCGTTACCCAGCGCCGCACGCCCGGCGGCCAGCTCGCCCAGCTCATACCAGCGTGACCGCCGTCTCGGCCGAGCGCATGTAGCACTCGACGATCCCCCAGGTGAGGATGGCGCCCTGCCCGCGGCACGCCCACACGCACTTATACCCGACGTTGTTGGGCGCCGCCGCGTCGGGCGCGGGGAGCTTCGCCGCCGCCGCCGTCCAGGGGTACCGCTCGGTGACTTCCTTCTCGTCGATCATGCCCACCGCATACGGATCCGCGTCGGGATCGCCGGTGACGACCCGAATCCGCCAGTCGTGAAAGACGGTGAAGTCGGCGGGCAGGAACTCCGCGGCCACGGTGTCATTCACCACGTAGCCGAGCCCGCCCACGCGCCGGGCGCGGAAGCGCACGACGCCGGCGTCCGTGGGCCCAAAGATAACCCCGGGGTTGGTTGTGGCGCCCGTGCCGTTCACGTCCTGGTTGGTGCCGGCCCCGAGCACCACGCCGACGTCGCCGTTCACGGCCGCGGTGGGTGTCGCGAACGCGCACACCATCCCGATGTCCCAGCAATTCCGGTGCGTCGTGACCTTGCCCGGCGGCCGCTCGGTGAACCACGAGCGCACCGTGGCCGACTCGTACACCTTGGCGCCGCCCGTCGTCGTGTGCATCCGTGTAACGCCCGAGCCGCCGACGTTCGGGACATCCCACGCCGCGTCGCCGTCGAGGGCGTTCTGCACGTTCACGCCGCTATTGGTGCCATCCCGCTTCGTGAAGGTTCCATCGGTGCCGAACGTCGCGGGCCAGTGGAAGTCGATGCAGCGCGAGGCGCCGAGCGGCGCGGGCGTCGCGGGCGTGATAATCTGCGGGTTCAAGCTCATGCGCCGTCCTCAAAGCCCACGGTCACGTTCACGATCACGCCCGGTTGCGGCGTGTCGTTCGTGTAGTAAAGGCCGCGGTTGCTGTCCGCGTCGCCCGCCGGCTGAAACTTGAACGGCCCGTTCACATACACGGGGTCCGCGCCCGGGCCGAAATGGAACTGCAGGGTAACGCCGTAGGGCACCGTGAGGTTGAACAGCTCCGCCACGCGCGTCCCTGCGTCGATCAACCGTTGGGGCAGCGCCTCGGCGGTCGTCAGGTCGATCGGCACGTTCCGGTAGCTCACAGCCCCCCCCGCTTTAGCTTGTCCGCGTCCTTGTCACACGCCACCGTGCCGACGACTTCCAGGCACGTAATCGTCGCCAGGTTGTGCTCGACCTGGGTTAAGCGAACTTCGATATTGGCCAGTCGCTCCCCGTAGTGCATCTCGTTCACGTACCCGTTGACGAGCGCCCCGAACAGGGCGCCGCCGAGAGCCATCAAGGTTCCCGCCACCACATGCCGAGTCTGTGCGGTCACCGCTCACTTACTCCCCAGCCCATCGCGGGCAGTATCACGTACACCAGCAGGATGGCGAAACGCAAGGCCGGCGACGACCGCCGACGCCGCCACCACCGCCGGATGGGCCGCCGCCCAGGCGCCCAGCTCGGTCCAGCCCGTCGGCGAGCTCACGTCCGCCACCAGGGCCTCGTTCCGATAGCCCCACGCGCCGCCCGGATCGTAATGGAGGTGATCCGACTCGACGAGCAATTGATCGAACGGCGAGACGGTGCCCGCCGCCTGGGCCGCGGCGAACCGCCGCGCGGCTTCGTCCAGCGTGATCCCCTCGGGCCGGCCGTCCATCGCGCCCGCGATCAAATGCCGGCTGTTGGGCACCGAGCCCGGCAGCGCGGCGTTCGCCGTTTCCGAGCGCCAGAGCGACGTCAACACGATCGGCACGCCGAGCGTCGCGCGCAACCGCTCCCCGCCCTCTAAGGTGAGCTGGGCGTTCAGATGGAAGTCGTCGGGAATCGGCCATTCCGTGTTGGCCTCGACTTCCGCGAGGGTGAAATGCTCGGTGCCGGTGAGGACGTCGGTCATATGACTTCCTGAAACCCGCGCACGACCTTGACGACTTCAAGCGCCAGAAACACGCCGGCCACGGCGGCGATGCCCAACACGAGATGTTCGAGGCCGGCGAGGGATGGCAAGTGCAGCGCCTCGGCGATGTTGTCCCCGGTCGTGAGGACCGCGTTTTTGATCTTGTCGCCGAGGGACATCCCGCCCGGGCCGCCGAGCGGCGCGGTCGCCGCCACCGTCTGCGGCGCGAGGACGTAGAAATAGGCGTTATCGGCGGTCGGTTCCTGCGGGGCCGTGACGTCGAAGCCCGCCGAGTTGCCGAGCGTGACGTAGGTCGCCGCATCGTAGCGCGCCGCCGGGAACCCAAACCACTGGGCATACGTGCCGGTCTTGAACGGCCACACGACGGCCCAACCGCCTTGCGACTTCACTAATGCCTGCCACGCCTGAAAGTTCACGCGGCCGCCCCCTCATGGTGCCCGTGCATCATGACGAGTATCACGGCGAACACGAGGCCGAATCCGAGCCACGCCGGCATGGCGGCCGGGGTCGGCGTGGCGG
>JBJKPA010000078.1:0-3587 GCA_046706905.1 Gemmatimonadaceae bacterium | reverse complement strand
CGCCGAGGAGACCAACGGCTCCGCCGTGGCCGTGCTCGACGTGGACGTCGCCGCCCGGCTGTTCGGCAGCATCGATCCGCTCGGCAAGCTGGTGCACATCGGCACGCGTCCGGCGCGCGTCATCGGGATCTACCAGCCCGCCGCCAACATCTTCAGCCCGCCCGGGCAGCAGATCATGGCCATCGTGCCATACCTGATGCTCGACCACCAGTTCACGCTCGACAAGACGAACATGGTGTTCATCCCGGTGAAGCCGCGCCCCGGGGTGACGCTCGACGACGCCGAGAGCCAGGTCATCGTGGCCATGCGGCAGGCGCGCGGGTTGCGGCCGTCGCAGCACAACAGCTTCGACCTGCTCAGCCAGGATCAGATCCTCGACGTCTTCAACAAGATGACCGGCGTGTTCTTCCTCGTGATGATCGTGCTGAGCGGCGTGGCGCTGATGGTGGGCGGCATCGGCGTGATGGCGGTGATGATGATCAGCGTCACCGAGCGCACGCACGAGATCGGGCTGCGCAAGGCGGTCGGCGCTACGCGCGGCGACATCCTGCAGCAGTTCCTGGTCGAGGCGGCGACGCTCACCGGGATCGGCGGGCTGATCGGGATCGTGATCGGCCTCGCCCTGGGCCGCGTGGTGACGGTCGCCATGAACATCAACGCCGCCGCCCCGGTCAACCTCACGCTGATCGCCGTCTCGGTCTCGGTGGGCATCGGCCTCGTCTTCGGCGTGCTCCCCGCCCAGCGCGCGGCAAGGCTGGATCCGGTGGAGGCATTGAGATACGAGTGACGGTAGGACCGTAGGACCGTAGGACGGCAAACCACCGACGCCGTCACCCACGACCGTCCTACCGTCATACCGTCCTACCATTCGTCCCGTATATTCCCCCCATGCCAATTGACGTCCTCGCCATCGCCGCCCACCGGGACGACGTCGAGCTGACCTGCGGCGGGACGCTGCTCCGGGCGGCCGCGCTCGGCCGCTCGACCGCCATTCTCGACCTCACGCAGGGCGAGGCCGGTACCCGCGGCTCGGCCGATCTCCGCCAGCGGGAGGCGGCCGCCGCCGCGAAGATCCTCGGCGTGGCCGAGCGCGCCAACCTCGGGCTTCCCGACGCGGGCATCGTCAACACCCCGGAAACGCGGCTCCTGCTGGCCGCCGAGCTCCGGCGGCTCAGGCCGCGGGTCGTGATCGCGCCGCCGCTCAAGGGCCGCCACCCCGACCACATCGCCGCCGCCCAGCTCGTGCGCGACGCGAGCTTCGTGGCCGGCCTGGCCAAGGTGCTTCCCGGCACCGAGCCGCACCGGCCGTTCAAGGTCATCCACGCCGTGACCTACCGGCAGGACTTCGAGCGGCCGACCTTCGTCGTGGACGTCTCCGACGTCTTCGAGCGCAAGATGGAGGCCATCCGGTGCTACGCCTCCCAGTTCGACGCGGTGACGCAGGCCGGCGAGGTCTATCCCACCGGCGAGCCGCTCTACGACGTCGTGCGCCACTACGGGGCGTATTACGGATCGCTCATCCGCTGCCGGTTCGGCGAGCCGTACTTCACCACCGAGACGATGCGGGTGGATGATGTGGGTTCTCTCGGGGTCGCGACCTTCTGATGACGGTTGATTGGTAGGACGGTAGGACGGCAAACCAACAACGCCGTCACCCACGACCGTCCTCCCGTCTAACCGTCCTACCGCCCCCACGCGCGACACGCCGAGTTCGCCGGCACGCCCCCGCCAGCAGTATATTCCGACATGCCCGCCCCCATTTACCTCGACCATTCCGCCACCACGCCGGTGCGCCCGGAGGTCCTCGAGGCGATGCAGCCGTTCTTCGGCCCGCGCTTCGGGAACCCGTCGAGCATCCATCGGTGGGGACGGGAGGCGCGCGTGGCGCTGGACGAGGCCCGTGAGCGGGTGGCCCGCTGCCTCGGCGCCAATCCCGACGAGGTCTGCTTCACCTCCGGCGGCACCGAGGCCGACAACCTCGCCGTGCTCGGCGCCTGGAAAGCCGGACGCACGCGCGGCCGCACGGCGATCGTGTCCACACCCATCGAGCACAAGGCCGTGCTCGAGGCCGTGCACACCGCCGCGAAGGAGGGCGCCGAGGAGCGCCTCGTGCGCATGACGCCCGACGGCGTCGCCGACGCCGCGTCGTTCGCCGACCTGGTGCGCGACGACGTCGCCGTGGCGTCGGTGATGTGGGTGAACAACGAGATGGGCGCCATCCAGCCGGTGCCCGCGTTCGCCGCCCTTGCGCGCGAGCGTGGCGTGGTGTTCCACACCGATGCCGTGCAGGCCTTCTCCAAGGTCGAGATCGACGCGCGCCAGGTGCCGTTCGACATCCTCTCGATTTCCGGACACAAGATCGGCGCCCCCAAGGGCGTCGGCGCGCTCTTCCTGCGCCGCGGCACGGCCATCGAGCCGCTCTTCCACGGCGGGTCGCAGGACCGCGGCCGCCGCCCCGGCACCGAGAACGTGGCGTACGCGGTGGCCCTCGCCACCGCCGCCGAGTTGGCGATCGCCGAGCACGAGGCCGAGTCGCAGCGGCTGGCCGCGCTGCGCGACCGGCTGCAGGCGATGCTCGAGGCACGCATCCCCGATCTCGTGGTCAACGCGCGCAACGCGCCGCGCGCGCCGCACATCCTCAACGTCAGCGTGCCGGGCACGGAGAGCGAGTCGCTGCTCATGGCGCTCGACCTGCAGGGCATCGCCTGCTCCGGCGGCTCGGCGTGCCAGAGCGGGACCGCCTCGCCGTCGTACGTGCTGAGCGCGATCGGCGTCAAGCCGCAGCTCGCCTCGGCGGCCATCCGCATGAGCCTGGGCGCGCTCAGCGACGAGGCCGGTATCGAGCGCGTGGCCGACGTCTTCCCGCGGCTCGTGGCCAAGGCGCGCGGCAGCGCCGCGGCGTGAGGCCGGACCGATGAGGGAGCGGGTGCTGGTCGCGATGTCGGGCGGCGTGGATTCCTCCGTCGCCGCGGCGCTGCTCGTCGAGCAGGGCTACGACGTCGTGGGCGCCACGATGAAGCTGTTCTGCTACGGCGACGAGATCGTGGACCGCCCCTGCTGCTCGCTCGACTCGATCAACGACGCGCGCCGCGTGTGCGAGTCGCTCGGCGTGCCGCACTACGTGCTCAACCTCGAGAGCGCCTTCTCGCACGACGTGATCGACGACTTCGTGGACGAGTACGCGCGCGGGCGCACGCCCATTCCGTGCGTGCGGTGCAACACCTTCACCAAGTTCCGCGACCTCGTGCGCAAGGCCGACGGCGTGGACGCCCGCTGGATCGCCACCGGGCACTACGCGCGCGTCGTGAACGGTGTGCTGCACCGCGGCCTCGACCGCGCCAAGGATCAGTCGTACTTCCTGTGGGGCATCGACCGCGGTGTGCTGGCGCGGATGCTGCTCCCCGTCGGCGCGCGGACCAAGGCGGAGACGCGCGCCGTGGCGCACCGTCTGGGGCTCGAAGTGGTGGCCGAGAAGCCGGAGAGCCAGGACATCTGCTTCGTGCCCGACGGCGACCACACCAAGATCATCCGCTCCAAGCTCGGCGCCGGCGCGCCCAGCCTCGCGCGCGGCCCATTCGTGCTCTCGA
>JBJKPA010000077.1:0-2995 GCA_046706905.1 Gemmatimonadaceae bacterium | reverse complement strand
CATCCAGCGTACGCAGACGCTGACTGCGTTCCGGGCCTACTCGAAGGGCGACCTGCAACAGGCGTGGGACATCGGCGTCGAGTGACGCCCGTGGAGCCGGCCGGGTACCTTACGGGATGATCCTGGCGGCCCCCGAAACGCGGGAATTCCGGCTCGACGAGCTGCAGCGCGCGCTCGTCCGCGCGCTCCCCTCGGCCTCGCTGGCCACGGCCGCGGCGCCCCCGCTCGAGTCGTCGCGGGCCACCGATCCGCCGCTCGTGGAGCGCGCCGATCCGCTCGAGGACGCGACGCTCCGCCCCCACGACGTGGGCCCGGCGCGCGAGGCGCCCTTTTCGGCCTTCCTCGACGGCACGCAGAGGAGCGCCCTCGTGGCCCACACCGCCGATGGCGTGCCGATCGTGAGCGGCATCGTGGCCGCCGTGGTTCGCGAATGGGCCGGGCGGACGGCGCGGACCTGGGCCCACGCGCGGCGCCACCGGCTGTACGCACCGCGCGCCGCCATGAGCGAATCCGAATGGGGGGCCGTGTCCGGACTGGGCCTCACGGCGATCGACACCTCGGCGGGCGATCCGGCGCTGGCCGACGCGCACCCGGCGGCCCACCGCGACGCGGCCGTCGCGCAGATCCAGCGCGATCGCGAGCAGGTGGAGCTGCAGCTCGCCCGGCGGTGGTGCGACGAGCGCGACGAAGCGCTGTACGTGGACGGCGGGCTGCGCGGATCGGTCGTGCTGGCCCGCGCCGCGCAGACGGTGGGGGTCGTGAAGAGCCACCACACGCTGTTCGGGGACCGCGCCGCTCGCCGCGTGATCTACGGCCTCGGCGCCGGCACGCGCACCAGCGCCTTCGTGATCGCCTCGCCGAGCAAGGTCCCCGTGGCGAGCTGGTACCTGCGCCTGCGCGATCCGGCGGGGCACGATCCGCTGTGGGGGCTGGTCCGCGTCGAGGTGCGCCACGAGCCCGACGCGCCGGCGGCCGACGTCGCCGCGCGGGCCGACCGCGTCTCGCGCCGCATCCTGGGCGAGCGCGAGCCCGTCGCCCTTCCCGACGCCCGCTGGGACGTGATGGTGTACGGCATCCGCGACTGCGACGTCTTCCTCAAGGCCACGCAATGACAGCCTCCCGCGTGCTCGGCCGCGTCGTCGCCACCGAGCGAAAGCCCAACACGCCGCACGAATTCTCGTTCTGGACCGCGCTCGACTCCCCGGTCGGCATCGGCACGGTGATCCGCGTCGAGGGCCCCGATCCGGTGAACGGCGTGATTCCGCGCATCTACGGCGTGGTGACCGAGGGCTTCAGCTACACCGATCTGCAGACCCCGCTGCACGACGTGCTGGGACACGACGGCGCGCCGTCGGCGGAATCGCTCTCCGCCACGCGGCGCACCGAGATCCGCCTGTACACGGCGGCCGTGCTGCGCCACGTGCCCGAGGAGCCCCTGCAGCCGGTGCCGATGGGCGAGGTGTTCCTGGCCGACGCCGACGACGTGGCCGTGGCGCTGCGCATGGACGCCTACCTGCGCGAGGGGGCGCGCACCGGCATCCCGGTGGGCATCTACCGCGCCGGCGGCACCGAGGCGCCGATCTACCTCGACGCCGACTTCCTGCTCGGCCCCGAGGCGGCCCACCTCAACATCACCGGCGTGTCGGGGCTGGCCACCAAGACCAGCGCCATCGAGTGGCTGCTCGCCTCCGTGTTCCGGCACTTCCCCGAACAGAAGGGCTCGGTGGCCGCGGTGTGCTTCAACGTGAAGGGCCCGGACCTCTGCTTCCTGGATCAGCCGGGCGACCTCGACGACGCCGACCGCGCCATGTACGAGCTGCTCGACGTGCCCGCCGAGCCCTTCCGCAACGTGCACTACTACGCGCCGTACACCGCGCGCGGCTTCACGCTCAACACGCTCCGCTCCAACGAGGCGCTCTCGGCCAACGTCTTCCCCCTCACCTGGGGGCTGCGCGAGGTGCTCCAGTACGCCGAGGTCCTGCTCAACAAGGACGACGTGGACGCCAAGGCCGACGCGTTCATCGACTTCATCCAGGAACGCGTGGTGGGACAGGAGTTCCACGACGACACGTTCCAGCAGACGCACCACGTGCAGTCGTTCGCCGACCTCGAGGCCTGGTTCCGCGATCTGCTGCGCACGGTCGAGAACCAGAATCGCGGCGAGTACTGGCGCACGCACCACGTGGCGACGATCCGCAAGGTGCGCAACCGGCTCAGCAACATCGCCACGCGCTGCGCCGGCCTGGTCACCGACGAGGGGCTGGTGAGCGACCTGCCGTTCGGGAGCTTCGAGGACCGGGCGGTGTATGTCGTGGACGTCGCCAATCTCGAGGAGGACGCCCAGGACCTGGTGTTCGCACGCGTCGTGACCAAGCTGCGCGAGCATCTCGAACGCCGGGATCTGGGCGTGAATCACGTGGTCGTGTTCGTGGACGAGTTGAACAAGTACGCCCCCGGCGACGGTGCCGAGACGCACGTGCGCAAGATGCTGCTCGACATCGCCGAGCGCGGGCGCTACCTGGGGCTGGTCCTGTTCAGCGCCCAGCAATTCCGGTCGCAGGTGCACCGGCGCGTGGTGGGCAACTCCGCCACGGCGGTGTACGGGCGGATGGACGCCGACGAGCTGGCCACGCCGGGCTACGCCGTGCTGAGCCCGGCCACGCGCACCAAGCTCGCCACGCTCGACAAGGGACAGCTCATGGTGCGGCACCCGCACTTCGCCCAGCCGATCTTCGTGCGTTTCCCGCGGCCGGCCGTGATGCGCGGGCGCGACGGCGCCGAGCGCTTCCCGCAGGCGGGGGAGATGACGCTGGAGGCCGCCGTGGCGCGCGCGCTCCGCCGGCTCGATCCGGCGGTCACCGTGGGCTGGGTGCAGGAGATCGTCGCGCTGCACGACGAGGCCACCGTGCTGCGCGCCCGCGACGCCACGCTGCGCACGCGACCCGACGACGTGAAGGCGTACTTCGCGGCGCAGTTCCGGCGCGTCGTGCCGGCC
>JBJKPA010000076.1:0-3584 GCA_046706905.1 Gemmatimonadaceae bacterium | reverse complement strand
GGGCGATCGTGGTCCAGTGCCACACCGGTACCCGGTCGGTGATCGGCGCGAGCGTGCTCCGCGCGGCGGGTTTCGCCGAGGTGATTCCGATGACCGGCGGCTACGACGCGTGGACCACGGCCGGGCTGCCGGTGGTGCCTCCGTCCACGTCCTGACCCACGGGCAGGTCCATGCGTACCCCTCGCGCACTCTCTCTGTTCGCCAGCGCCCTGTTGTGCGTGGCCGCCGCCCATCCCGCGGGCGCCGCGGCGCTCCCGCCCCGCACCGCCACCGCCTCATACCACAACAAGTATGGACCGGCACGGACCCCGAGCCACACCCCGGCTGGGTGGTGCTCGTGGCGGGCAACCGGATCGAGGCGGTTGGGCCGCGCGACCGGGTCCGGGCGCCCGCCAGCGCCAAGACCGTGGAGCTGCCGGGCACGACGCTCATCGCGGGGATGATCGAGGCCCACACGCACATGTTCCTCCGCCCATACGACGAGACGTCGTGGAACGACCAGGTGCTCAAGGAGCCGCTCTCGCTGCGCACGGCGCGCGACGTAGGCGTGTTCACGCCCGGCGACAACGCCAAGGAACCGGTGCTGATGGTGCAGTACGGGATGACGCCGCTGCAGGCGATCACCGCGGCCACCGTCACCCACGCGAAGATGCTCAGATGGCAAGACCGGATCGGGAGCGTCCAGCCCGGGTGGTACGCCGATCTGTTGGCGCTGAACGGCGATCCGACGAAGGACATCGCCGCCACGCCGCGGGTGGCGTTCGTGATGAAGGACGGGACGGTCCACCGGAATCCCTGACCCCGGCGCGGCGACGGCCGCCCGTCAGTGGTTGCGCGAGATGAGCTGGATGACCCCGGTGCCGTACCACTTGCCGAACTTCGTCACGGCGTCGATGCCGGAGAAGTAGCGCACCTCCTCGATGTCGCGGGCCGGGAAGTCGCGCAGGCCGGCGATGGGTCCGTATTCCTCGCTGTTGAGGAACACGGTGGCGACGTCGCGGGCCCCGCCGGTGAGGGAGATGGGGCCGCGGTCGCGCAGGTATTCGGGCCGGAGTTTGGCGATGACGTCGTAGATCGTGGCCGAGTGGCTGGCGTCGATCTCGTCCTCGGTGATGACGTTCCGGTCGGGGATGTCGGCGAGCCGGGCGCGGTGGAAGCACCCCAGGCCGAGGAGCGCGACGAGCAGGAGCCAGGAGCGGCGGGACATGGCGGGCCTCCGTCCCACGGCGGGAGAAGGACGAACGGCCCCGGCGGTCGCCGGGGCCGTTCGCACAACGGTACTGCGCGGCGGGCGTCAGTTACAGGTCAGCGTGCCGATGCTGCCGCCGCGGCCGTCCACCTCGCGCGTCGGAACGGGCAGCGCGGTCTGGAACACGTCGTTGGCGGTTTCCTTCCGGAGGTACGTGGCGTTGAGGCGGCTGTAGGCCCGGAGGTCGACGAACCGCTGCGCGCCGGTGAACAGGAGCGAGTACCGCTTCTCGTAGAGCACGGCGTTGATGGCGTCGGTCTGCGAGGTGAACGTCGGGTAGGCCGGGAGGCCGCCCTGGTTGGTGCGGACGAAATTGATGTCCGTGGTGGCCGCGGCCAAGTTGTTCTGCTGGATCTCGGCCTGGGCTCTCAGGAGCACCAGCTCGGCTTTGGTCAGGATCGGCATCGGCCTGGTGAGGTTCC
The DNA here is from genome assembly GCA_046706905.1 of Gemmatimonadaceae bacterium. GTDB lineage: Bacteria > Gemmatimonadota > Gemmatimonadetes > Gemmatimonadales > Gemmatimonadaceae > JAGWRI01. The sequence continues at coordinate 1,913 of JBJKPA010000076.1, read as the reverse complement.
CCTGAATGGACGGGACCGCGTAGGTGTAGTCGAACGACGTGGTCACGCCCTGCCCCGTGGCGGCCACCGACCGCGGGGTGATCTCCACCGCGCGGAGGTCGCCCGGCTCGATGCTGTCCGCCGCCATCGGGTTGAGGTGGATCGCCGCGTCGACGATGGGGTTCGTGGCGTCGCCTGGCGCCGTGCTGTACGTGTAGTACACCGAATTGTTCAGCGTCGACGGATCGAGCGGCCCGATGGCCGTGGTGAGGTCGGTGACCGCGGTGGCGAAGCTCGCCGGGCTCGGCTTGCTGTGATCCATGCCGCGGTAGAACGCCACCTTCCCCGCCAGCCCGCGGTTCCACGCCGCGAACGCGGCCGGCGAGGTGTAGTCGCCGGCGTAACTGAAGCCGCCGGGGAGCGAGACCGGGAACGCCGTGCTGCCGGCGGTCTGGAGGTTGGTGTAGGCGCTGTCGAGCAGGGCCAGGATGTAGTCCAGCGCGTTCGGCTTGCAGACGAACGGCGCCGGCGGCGAGTTGATGTCGTGATCGACGTCGATCGGGATGCCGATGGAGTCGCGCATCTCGAGCGTGCGGTAGTAGGCCAGCGCCTTGAACGTCTGGGCGAGGCCCTTCACGCCGGCCTGCTCCGCCGACGAGAGGTCCTTGGCCGTGCCGATGTTGTCGATCAGGTTGTTGGCGGCACGGATCTCGGAGTAGTACCCGGTCCACATGCCGCCGCCCACGAAGCCGCCGGGGTCGGCCGGCAGGCCCACGAGTTCGGTGATGAAGCGGGGCTCGGCGGAGTCGAGGCGGTACATGTCGCGCGCCATCGTCTCCGGGAACACGATCCCGAGGTTCCCGCGGTCGGAGTTGAGGAGCCCCGTCACCAACAGCTGCACCGAGGAGGCGTTGAGGCCGCTCTGCAGCAGGGACGACGAGACGTTGTTGAGGTCGGGCACTCCGGTCGAGTCCTTGCACGCCGCGAACAGCGTGAGGCCCGCGATGAGCGCCACTGTGCGTTTGATCATCATGCGATGCATCCTCGTGAGATAATCACGTCAGAAGTTGGCGATCACCGAAACGAACAGGCTGCGGCTGGGCGGGTACGGCGTGACGTCCTGGAAGCGGCCGATGTTCTGGTTGCTGAAGTTCGACACTTCCGGGTCGTAGCCCTTGTACTTGGTCCAGGTGGCGAGGTTGCGGCCGCTGATCTCGAGGCGCAGGTCGCGCCCGCCGCCGATCAGCCGCTCCGTCACCGCGCGCGGCAGGTGGTAGGTGAGGTTGAGTTCGCGGAGCTTCACGAAGCCCGCGGGTTCGACGTATGCCGCGTACCCTTTCAGGTAGCGGCCGAACCGGGCGTTGGTCATCGCGGTGTCCTGGAGGATCTCCACGGGGTCGACGTAGAGACCCGTGAGGTCCACGGCGTACCCGCCGTTCCGGTAGTCGACCAGTCCGGACAGCGAGAAGTCCTTGTAGTCGAACTCGTTGTAGAAGCCCATCGTGAACTTCGGCGCGCTCTCCCAGTTCGAGATGTGGCGCGTGCGGCTCACGAAAGCCCCATTGGCGAACGTCGAGTCCCAGCCGTTGAACGCCTGGATTGTCGTCACCGAATACCCGGTGCAGACGTACGGAGCGCCGAACCGCTGCGAGAAGAAGGCGCCCCCCAGGAAGCACGGGACGGCGAGGCTGGTGACCCGGCTCCACACGTTGGCGAACGTGGTGCGCGACACCCAGGTGAAGCGGCCCCGGTCGATCGGCGTCATGCTCAGCGAATACTCGGTGCCGGTGTTCCGCATCGAGCCGCCGTTGAGGATCTTCGTGGTATAGCCGGTGGACGGCGCCACCGCGGCCGACAGGATGAGGTCGCTCACGTCCTTGTTGAAGTACGTGGCGCTGAGCGCGGCGCGGCCGCCGAGGAACTGGATGTCGGTG
>JBJKPA010000075.1:0-3180 GCA_046706905.1 Gemmatimonadaceae bacterium | reverse complement strand
TCCTCGCGAGCAGGGACTGCGGCACCGCTCCGGCTCATCCTCGGTCTCACAGACCTAGACGGAATCGAGCTGGTGCCCGCAGTCAACTTGCGCGAAATCTGCTTCGGATGCGACATACAAGACGGATCTGAAAAGAGGGGACTTGAGGGCGAGCCTGGGATCACCCGGCGCGCCGGGTCTTCCCCTGAAGCCCCCAGTCATGCAGTTGCCGTTGCGGTTGCCGTACCCGTTTGATCCGGACCCTCCGTTGAATCTGCAGTTCCCTTGTTCTTGGTGCAGGCCGGGCGCGCCAGCCGGGGAGCTTGCGCGCCGGCCTCGCGCGATCCAGACTGGGGCCATGTCGCTCCCCTCCATTCCGGAACAGATCGCGCGGGTGCTCCACGCCACCCTGTTCGACCTCGGCAAGACGCCGGTGACGCTGTCGTCGCTGCTCGTGTTCCTGCTGATGCTCGTCGGGTCGGTGTGGCTGGCGCGGCTGGCCAAGATCGCCACGCGACGGGCCCTCCGGCACCGGCAGTCCATCAGCCCGGGCACCGCCCGCGTGATCGGGCGGCTGGTGCAGTACATCGTGCTCGTGGTGGGGCTGGCGATCGCGATCGAGACGCTGGGCGTGGACCTCGCCGCGCTGTTCGCGGCGGGCGCGTTCCTGGCCGTGGGCGTCGGCATCGCGATGCAGGGGGTGGCGCAGAACTTCGTGGCCGGCATCAGCCTGCTTCTCGAGCGGGCCATCAAGCCGGACGACATCCTGATGGTGAACGACCAGGTGGTGCGCATCACGCAGCTCGGGTTCCGCGCCGCCGTGGCGCGCACGCGCGACGAGGAGGACATGATCATCCCCAACGCGCTGCTCGCCCAGGAAGTCGTCACCAACTACACGCTGCACGATTCGCTCTACCGGCTCCGGACCACGGTGGGGGTGGGGTACGGCGCGGACATCGATCAGGTGTTCCGCGTGCTCAACGACGTGGGGATGCAGTCCCAGGACCGCGATCCGTCGCACGAGCCGCGGGTGCTGCTCACCGACTTCGGCAACTCGAGCATCAACTTCGACCTCTCGATCTGGGTCGAGGATCCGTGGACGGCGCCGGTCATCAAGTCGCGCCTCAACCACGCCATCTGGCGCGCGTTCAAGGAACAGGGGATCGGCATTCCCTTCCCGCAGCTCGACGTGCACTTCGATCCCGGCGTGGTCCCGCCGCTCCCGCCGAAGTCCACGGGCGGCTGAAGCACCCGGGCATCGGGCATTTTCCCGCTGGTGCAACCGGCACGGTGTGTGCATCTTCCCGCGCGCCTGTCTTCCCGCACCGTGCACTGCCCAATGCTTCGTGGAATGAACCACCCGATCGCGATCCCCGCCCTCCTGTCGCTCGTCCCCGCGCTCGCCCTCGCCCAGGGGACGCGGCGGCTCCCGCCGGTGCTCCTCACCGCGGGCATGGTCATCACGCACTCGGTGCGCGTCGTGCCCCGCACGTATCGCCTCGCGGCGCCCGCCTCCCTCGACTCCGCCGCGATCACGATCCGCGGCGACGATGTGACCGTGGACTTCGCCGGCGCGCGCCTCGAGGGCGACGACCCGCACGCCGACCCCGACCTCGCCACGGGCGTGGCCGTGCGCGTGGACGGCGGGCACGGCGTCCGCATCCTCAACGCGCACATCCGCGGCTACAAGGTCGCGATCCTGGTGCGCGGCACCCGCGGCCTCACGCTCACCGGCAACGACCTGAGCTACAACTGGAAGCCGCGGCTCTACAGCGTGATCGAGCACGAGAGCCTGCTCGACTGGCTCTCGTACCACCACGACGAGCACGACGAGTGGCTGCGGTACGGCGCCGCGGTGTACCTGGCCGACGTGCACGGCGGCGAGATCGCCGACAACACCGCCGAGCAGAACATGAACGGCGTGATGCTCGTGCGCAGCGACGCGCTGCGCATTCACGACAACACGCTGTCGTTCAACTCCGGCGTCGGGCTCGGGCTCTACCGGTCGTCGCACAACACGATCCTGCACAACCGCGTGGACTTCGACGTCCGCGGCTACAGCCACGGGTTCTTCAACCGCGGGCAGGACTCGGCGGGGCTGCTCATGTACGAGCAGTCGGACAGCAACGTCGTGGCGTACAACTCGGTGACGCACGGCGGCGACGGGCTGTTCGTGTGGGCCGGCCAGAGCACGATGGACACCGGCCTGGGCGGCGTGAACGACAACCTGTACTTCGGGAACGACTTCAGCTTCGCGCCCACCAACGGCATGGAAGCCACGTTCAGCCGCAACGCGTTCATCGGCAATCGCGTGGCCGGCAGCGATCACGGCCTGTGGGGCGGCTACAGCTACGACTCGAAAGTCGTGGGCAACTGCCTGCTCGGCGACCGCTGGGGGATCTCGATCGAGCACGGAGAGAACAACCTGATCCTGAACAACCGGATCACCGGCGGACTCGACGGCATCCAGCTCTGGGCCACCTTCCCCGTGCCCGCCGACTGGGGCTACCCGAAACATCACGACACGCTCAGCCGGGACTACCGCATCAGCGGCAACACGTTCGCCGGCAACCGCGTCGCGCTGAGCATCCAGAACACGGCGCGTGCCGCCGTGACCGGCAACCGTTTCCTGGGCGTGGACACGCTGGCCGTGCTCAGGGACACCACCGACTACACGTACGCGGGCAACACCGAGGAACCCGCCGGCGCCGCCTCGCGCGCCGCCGAGCAGGGCGCGTGCGACCCGGAAGCGCTGCTCCCCGCCGAGTACGCGAAGCTGGCGCCGGCGGCCCCCGCCGCCGACCGGTCGGTGCCGTCGTCGGCGCTCACCCGCCGCGACCGGGCCGCGATCATCGTGGACGAGTGGGGGCCGTACGACTGGAAGTCGCCCCGGCTCTGGCCCGTGGACAGCGCGCACGAGAATCCCCTGCGGCTGGCCGTGCTCGGTCCGCCGGGCAGATGGACGCTGATGGGCAGGTCCGGCGTGGCGAAGCTCTCGGCCACGAGCGGAAGGATCGGCGACACCCTCGTCGTGACGCCGGCCCCCGACTCGGCGGGCGACTGGTCGGTGACCCTCACGTACCGCGGGGGCGCCACCGTCTCGCCCCGCGGCGAGCGCCGGGCGGCCGGCCAGCCGTATGAGTTCTCATATGGCCGGTTCGAGCCGGCGGCCGACTGGACGGCGCGGTTCTACGCCTGGGG
>JBJKPA010000074.1:0-8075 GCA_046706905.1 Gemmatimonadaceae bacterium | reverse complement strand
AGACGCGCGCCCAGCGCCGCGCGCAGGCCGAGTTGGAGGAACGGGTGTTCTCCGCGGCGGAGCCGGGCGGCTCGCGCGTGCCGACGCACGAGATCGACGAGCTGATGCTGCTCTCGAGCTGGTTCCGTACGCATCCGGCCGAGCTGAAGCGGGCCCGGAAGCGCCGGTAGCTCCCCCACACGCGCCCGGTGATCCCGCACACGAAACAACGGGACTGCCCGGACAGGATCGCCCGCAATCTCCGACAGACGATTCGTCCCTCGGTCCCTACTTTCGGGCCATCGAGGAGGGAAGGGGATGCTCAAGGTCCGCGAGATCATGACCGCAGACCCGATCACCTTGGGGCCCGATCTGACCCTGCGTGAGGCCGCGGAGCGCCTGGCTATGCAGCACATTTCCGGAGCACCGGTGGTGAGCGGAGACGCCGTACTCGGCGTCCTCTCGCTGTCGGACATCGTCGAGTTCATCGCGACGACTCCGGGAGTAGCCGAGGACGAGGCGGCGCACGTCATCGAGGGAGACGACGATGGCTCGGAAGCCATCGCCGCGTTCTACTCCGATGCCGTGGCGGGCGACGTGGCCGACGTGGTCGAGCGGATGCGGCACGTGGATCATCGCGACTGGGACGTCCTCTCCGAGCACAACGTGAGCGAGGCGATGACGCACGTCGTGTTCTCGGTGCCTCCCGATGCGACCGTCGAGACGGCGGCCGAGTACATGGCGCGCGGTGAGATTCACCGCCTGCTGGTGCTCGACGCCGGCCGACTGATCGGAATCGTGAGTGCGCTGGACATCGCGGGGGCGGTGGCCGACCACCGTCTCAGCCGGCGCACCTACGTATTCGCGCCGCATCAAGGGCCATTCGCGCCGGGGCGCCCATGACCACGAGACGCGGCCGGCCGGTTCGCACGACGCGTTCCGGCTCGCATCCCCCACGTAGCAGTGTGCAGGAGGCCCCGATGCCCAACATCACCGTGACCCGTGGCACCACGCCGCGGCTGCCGTTCGTCTCCACCCTCACGCGCGACTTCGACGAGATCCAGAATCGGTTCCGCCGGGCGTTCAACCTGCCCGCCTTCGAGCCGATGCTCCCGTCGTTCGTGCAGCCGCTGGGCTACAACCCCGCGGTCGAGATCGCTGAGACGGATACCGAGTTCACCGTCACCGCTGAACTCCCGGGCATGAACGCGAAGGACGTGACGGCCGACTTCGAGGACGGCTATCTCACCATCAAGGGCGAGAAGTCCGAGACGAAGAGCGAGAAGGACAAGAAGTACTACGTCTGGGAGCGGAGCTACGGCTCGTTCGAGCGGTCGTTCTCGTTCCCGACGGCGGTGGAGCAGGACAAGATCAAAGCGACGTTCGAAAACGGCGTGCTGACGGTCGTGCTGCCCAAGGCCAAGGAAACCGCGGTCGCGGGCAAGAAGATCGCCATCAATGCCAAGTAGGCGTGGTCGAATTCAGGATGCGAGGGGTACGTGTGTGATGTGGATGTCGTGACCTGAGAGGCGCATGCGGGCGACGCTCGGCTCGATGTCGAACCGCCGCGGCCCGGCAGCTCCTGGATTCACCACCCACCGCCCGTCTGCTCTCACGAGCAGCGGGCGGTGAGTATGTCCGTACACCAGTACGTCGGCATCGTAGGCCGCCAACAGCCCCTCCGGGGTCGGCTGCCCCAGTTCGTGACCGTGGCTGACGTGCACGCGCACGCCGTCGAACGTCTCGTTGAGTTCGGCGGCGAGGCGCGGATCTCCCGGCCGGTCGGTGTTGCCGTACACGGCATGCACCGGCGCGATGGCCGACAGCTCCTCCAGCACGCCGTCGCCCACGTCACCGGCGTGCAGGATCAGCTCCACCCCGGCCAGCGCCGCGAACACCGACGGCCGCACGAGTCCGTGCGTATCGGCGATGAGGCCGATCAGCCGCCCGTCCACCGCCCCACCAGCCGGTGCGGGACCTCGAGGTGATCGAGCACCCGGGCCACGATGAAGTCCACCAGCTGCTCGATCCGCTCGGGGCGGTGATAGAAGCCGGGCGCGGCCGGCATCACGACGGCGCCGGCGCGCGTCAGCCGCAGCATGTTTTCCAGGTGGATCGCGCTGAGCGGCGTCTCGCGCGTGACGAGCACCAAACGCCGCCGCTCCTTGAGCGCCACGTCGGCCGCCCGCTCGACCAGCGACCGCGACGCGCCGACGCTGATCGCCGACAGCGTGCCCATCGAGCACGGACAGATCACCATCCCTGCGTTGAGCGCCGACCCCGAGGCCGGCGCCGCGCCGCGGTCGGCGTCGTCGTACACCGTGACGTGGCGGTCCCACCGTGCCGCGCCCACCGCCTTTCGCAGGTCGTCCTGATTCGTAAGCCCGGTTTCGGTCTTCAGCAGCCGCCACCCGTGGCTCGACACGATGAGCTGCACCGGCCGCCGCGCCGCGGCGAGTTGCTCCAGCAGCCGCACCGCGTACGGCGCCCCCGAGGCGCCGGTGATCGCGAACACGATCGGACGCGCCGCCGGCACGGTCAGCGCCCCCCGTGGTTGGCGAGCATCATCAGCATCGGCCGCACCCGCTCGACGAGCACGAAGAAGAAGAACGCCAGGCTCAGCATCCCGTTCATCGAGAAGAACGCCGCGTCGAGCTTGGAGAGGTCGCCGGGCTTCACGAGCGAATGCTCGTACCCCAGGATCGCCGCCGCCAGCGCCACGCCCACCCAGTAAAACGCGCCGCCGTGCGTCGCCACGCCCACCGCGGCCAGCGCCGCGATGGTCACCAGGTGCAGCACGTGCGCAATGCGGATCGCCGGCCCCTCGCCCAGCGTGGCCGGCAGCGAATGCAGCGCGTTGGCGCGGTCGAACTCCATGTCGGCCAGCGAGTAGAACACGTCGAAGCCGCCCACCCAGGTCGCCACCGCCACGGCGAGCGCGACGAGCATCCACCAGGGACGGCTCCAGTGGCCCGTGATCGCCAGATACCCGCCCACCGGCGCGATCGCCGTCCCCGTGCCCAGCACGAGATGCGCCCAGCGGGTGAACCGCTTGGTGTGGCTGTAGAAGAACACCCAGGCCAGCGCCACCGGCGACAGCGCGAAGCACAGCGGGTTGAGCCGCGACGCCGCGAACACGAACAGCGCCGACGCCACGAGCACGGAGATCCACGCTTCGGTCACCGTGAGCCGCCCCTGCGGGATCTCGCGCATCGCCGTGCGCGGATTGCGCGCGTCGAGCTCGCGGTCGGCGATCCGGTTGAAGGCCATCGCCGAGAACCGCGCCGCCGTGAACGCCACGACCACCCACAGCACCTCCTCCATCGTGATCGTCCGGCGGTACGACGCCAGGATCGCCCCCACCAGCGCGAACGGGAGCGCGAACACGGTGTGCGGCAGCTTCACCAGGTTCACGTACGCGATGAACCGCGAGCCGCGGTGCTCGAACGTCTGTCCCTCGCGCGCGCTCATCGCCACGGCAACCCCAGCGACGCCCACATCGCGTCCACCCGCTTCTTCGTTTCGGCGTCCATCCCGATCACCTTGGGCCAGTCGCGCGTGAATCCCTCCTCGGGAAACTTGCGGGTGCCGTCCAGCCCCATCTTCGAGCCGTAGGTGAAGGTGCGGCTCGAATGATCGAGCACGTCCACCGGCCCCATCGTGAAGCGTGCGTCGCGCTCGGGGTCGAGATTGTTGAGCGCCACCCACCACGCCTCCCGCGGGTCGCGCACGTTCACCCACTTGTCCACCACCACCAGCACCTTGGCCAGCGACATCAGGCCCTGCCCCCACAGCCCGTTCATCACCTTCTGCGCCTGGCCGGGATACTGCTTGTCGATGGACACGAACACGAGGTTGTGGAAGATCCCCTCGGCCGGCATGTGGTAGTCCACGACCTCCGGCACGGTGAGCTTGAGCAGGGGCAGGAAGATCCGCTCCGTGGCGTGCCCCAGGTAGTAGTCCTCCATCGGCGGCCGCCCCACGATCGTGGCCGGGAAGATCGGCTGCCGCCGCATCGTCACCGCGGTGACGTGCACCTGCGGGTACAGGTCGGCCAGCGAGTAGAACCCGGTGTGGTCGCCGAACGGCCCCTCCGAGACCAGCGGCTCGGCGGGATCGATGTACCCCTCGAGCACGAAATCCGCCTCGGCCGGCACCTCGAGGTCGCAGGTCAGCGCCTTGGCCAGCGTCACGTGGTCCTTGCGCAGGAATCCCGCGAACAGGAACTCGTCCACCGTGGGCGGGAGCGGCGCGCTGGCCGAATACATGGACGGCGGATCGCCGCCCAGCGCGATGCACACCGGCATCTTCTCCCCGCGCTCGGCCATCGCCCGCCAGTGCGCGGCGCCCACCTTGTGCCGCTGCCAGTGCATGGCCAGGGTGTTCTTCCCCGTCTGCATCACGCGGTACATGCCCACGTTGCGGATGCCCCGCGCGGGATCGCGCGTGATGACCATCGGGAAGGTGATGTACGACCCGCCGTCCTCGGGCCAGCACTTGAGCAGCGGCAGCTGGTCCAGGTTCACCTCGTCGCCCCGCCACACGACCTCGTGGCAGGGCGCGCGACCGTCGTGGCGGCGCGGCGGGAACTTGGACAGCTCGAGCAACCGCGGCAGCAGCGACAGCTTGGCCACGAGCCCCTCGGGCACCTTCATCTCCAGCAACTGGGTGATGCGCGCCCCGATCGCGTCGAGGTCCGTCACTTCCAGCGCCATGGCCATCCGCCGCATCGAGCCGAACAGGTTGATGCCCACCGGATAGGCCGACTTCGAGCCGTCGCGCAGCACGGGACGCTCGAACAGCAGCGCCGGCCCGCCCCCGGGCTGCTTCATCGCCCGGTCGGCGATCTCGGTCAGCTCGAGGTCCACGGACACCGGCTGCTTGATGCGCACCAGCTCGCCGGCGCGGTCCAGCGCCTCGACGAAGGCGGACAGGGAATCGAGGGTCACGCCTTCTCTCCCACGTGGAGGGCCGCCACGCCCATCGTCAGCGTTTGCCAGCTCACCCGCGTGAATCCCGCCGCCTCCATGCGCGCCGCGAGCGCCTGCTCCGACGGAAAGTGCGCCACCGATTTCGGCAGGTACCGGTACGCCGTGCCGTGCCCGCTCACCACCTGGCCGATGAACGGCAGCACGTGGTGGAAGTACGCGTGGTACGCCCCGCGCACGATCGCCGAGCGCGGCGTCGAGAACTCGAGGATCACGAACCGCCCCCCGGGTTCGAGCACGCGCAGGACCTCGCGCAGGCCGGCGTCGAGATCGGCCAGATTGCGGGCGCCGAAGGCGACGATCGCGCCCGACACCGCGTTCGAGGCCAGCGGCAGGTCGAGCGCGTCGGCGACGACGGGACGCACGCGCTCCGCCGGGGCCTTCCCCGCGCCGGCCCGCAGCATCGGCTCGGCGAAGTCGGCGCCCACGACCGTGCCCCGGAACCCCGGCGTGCGCACGAGCTGCGCGGCCACGTCGAGGGTGCCGGCGCAGAGGTCCAGGTAGCGCCCCTCGGGGCGGCGCTCCCAGCCCAGCGCGGCGATCGCGCGGCGCCGCCAGCGGCGGTCCACGTTGAAGCTCAGGACGCGGTTCAGCAGGTCGTAGCGCGGCGCGATCTCGGAGAAGATCCGCCGCACGTAGGCGCGCTTCTCGCCGCCCCACGCCGCGGCGGACTCCGCCTCCGCGGCCTCCAGATGGTTCACGGGCATCCGTCAAAGTTCGCCGCGCACCCCGGCGGCGGCAAGCGAAGCGCTGGCTCGTGGGCGCCACCGTGCATAGGTTCCCCAGTGTCGCCGGACCGCGGACCTCGCGGGTGCCGGCCGCCTGCTCGATGCCTCCAGCTCTCGACCTCGCCAACCTCCCGGACGCCGACGTGGTCGCGCTCGCCCAGCGAGGGCGGCAAGCCGCGTACCGCGAACTCATCCGGCGCTACGAGCGCCCGGTGTTCTCGCTCGTCTTCCGCATGGTCCGCGACCGCGAGCTGGCCGAGGACCTGTCGCAGGACACGTTCATCAAGGTCCTCCAGCACATCGACCGGTACCGGCCGGAGTTCAAGTTCTCCAGCTGGCTGTTCAAGATCGCCAACAACGTCGCCATCGATCATCTCCGGCGGCGGCAACTCGATACCATCAGCATGGACGGGTCCCCCCACGCCGTGACTTCGGAGGCGGTGGAGGCCACCTCGTTCGACGTCTCGGGCGGGGGGGAATCGGCCCTCGACCGGCTCGAGGCCAAGGAGCTGGGCTCGGCCATCGAAGCCGCGATCGGCAAGCTCCGCCCCGAATACCGGGCCTGCATCCTGCTCCGCCACGTCGAGGACAAGTCCTACGAGGAGATCGCGGCCACCCTCGATCTGCCCCTCGGCACCGTCAAGACCTACATCCACCGCGCCCGCCACGAGCTGCGCGGTTTGCTGGAACATTTGAAGCAGTGACGCCCCTCACGCGATCCCCCGCTCCCTCTGAAACCGGCACTCCCGGCCGGCCGTAGGACACCCTGGAGGCTCTGTGAACCACCGGCATCTACTCCCGGAAGAATTCGACCTGCTGCTCGACGATGAAGTCGGGTTCGGCGTCGCGCCCCTGCGTGAGCACACGCGGGAGTGCGAGGAGTGCCGTGCCCAGCTCGAAGAGGCCCGGATGGTCGCCGCCACCCTCGAGGAGCTTCCGCAGTTCGCTCCGTCCTTCACCATGGCCGACCGCGTCATGGCCCAGGTGCCCGTCTTCGTGCCCTGGCACGTGGCCGCCCTGGACACCGTCCAGCGCTTCATGCCCCGCTCCCGCCCGGCCCGCGTGGCCGCGGTGGGCCTGATGGGCACGGTCGGCGCCGTCCTCACCGGGGGCGCCCTCTGGGTGGCCGCGCGCGGCAACGTCGTGAGCTTCGCGGCCGACGTCGCCGGCAGCCACCTGCGCGGGGCCGCCGTCCAGGCCGTGCAGACCGGGATGGTCACGCTCTTCGGACCGTCGGTGATGGACACCCTGCAGCACGGGGGCCTGATCGGACTCGGCGCCATCGCCGCCGGGTTCCTGGTCTCCGCCGCTGCGTCCGCCTTCGGACTCCGCGCCATCGCCGCCGCCGCCCGCCGGAGGAGCTGAGCCATGCGGGCCTTCACGATCTGTCTCGCGGCGGCCGCGGTCGCGGCCGCCCCGCTCACGCTGTGCGCCCAGTCCACGGCCGTTTCGCCGTCGGCGGCGCCCGCGGCCGGCCAGGGCCAGACGCCCAAGCTCACGGGCGACCTGCGCCGCGACATCGGCCGGATCGCCCAGTCCACCGACCTCTCCCACGTGCCCCCGGCCGACAGCTTCGCCATCGGGGGCCGTTCCATTTCCGCCGGCACCACGGTCAACGGCACCGTGGCCGCGGCCAACGGCCCGCTCGAGGTCAGCGGCCGCGTGAACGGCGACGCCATCGCCCTCCATGGCGACATCATCGTCCACCAGGGCGGCGTCATCACCGGGAACGCCGTCTCCATCGGGGGCCGGGTCCGCCTCGACGGGGGAAGCGTGTTCGGCGAGATGCGCGCGCTGAGCGACCTGGCCCCGGTCGCCGGCTCGGCCCCCGCCGTCCAGGCGCCCCTCACCACCTGGGGCGCGATGAAGCTCGTGCTGGCCTGGTTCGCGGTGCTCGCCATCATCGGCATCGGCGTGATGATGTTCGCCGAGCACAACCTGGACGGCGTGGTGACCGTGCTCGAGCGCCATCTGGGCCGCGCGTTCCTGGTCGGCCTCCTCGCCCAGGTGGGGCTCGTCCCCGCCCTGGTCCTCCTCGTCGTGGCGCTCGCGATCACCGTGCTCGGCATCCTGCTCATTCCATTCGCGATCGTCGCGTACGTCATCGCCGCGGCCGGCCTCATCGCGCTGGGCTTCCTCGCCGTGGCGCGGTTCACGGGGAGCGGATTCTTCCGCCCCGACCCGGGCGCCAACCCGCGCAGCATCGCGCTCCGCGCGCTGTTCACCGGGCTCGTCGCCTATCTCGGCGTCTGGTTCGTGGTCGCCGCGCTCACCTGGGTGCCCGCCGCCCAGCCGGTGCTGCGCTCTATCGCGCTCGCCGTGACGGGGGTGGCGCTCACCGCGGGCCTCGGCGCGACGGTGCACTCGCGCGCCGGCACGC
>JBJKPA010000073.1:0-3186 GCA_046706905.1 Gemmatimonadaceae bacterium | reverse complement strand
CGATGAGCTTGCCGAGCAGCTCGTCCTTCATGTAGTTGCCCATCCCGCTCACGATGGACACCACCGTGATGAGGAACATCACGCCGATCGTGACGCCCAGCGCGGTGAAGAAGCTCTTCAGCTTCTGGACGCGGATCTGCGCAAAGGCGAGGCGAATGGCTTCGAAGAAGGGCACGAGCGAGGGGACGGTTGTGAAAACGAACGAGGCGGCGGAGGTCCATCCGCCGCCTCGTCGAACCGGAAGGGCCCGGTGGCTACACCTGCATGCGCTCGGCGAACGCCTCGCGCCGGTCGTCGGTGGCGACCAGGCCGTCGCGGAGCACGACGACGCGGCGCGCGTGGGCCGCGATGTCGGGTTCGTGGGTGACCATGATCACCGTCTGGCCCTGGGCGGCCAGCTCCTCGAACACCTTCATGATCTCTTCCGAGGTCGCGGAGTCGAGGTTGCCGGTGGGCTCGTCGGCGAGGAGGATGGACGGGCGGTTGACGAGGGCGCGGGCGATCGCCACGCGCTGGCGCTGGCCGCCGGACAGCTCGTTGGGGCGGTGGTCCATGCGCTCCTCGAGCTGGACGCGGGCCAGCGCTTCGCGGGCCCGCTCCTTGCGCTCCTCGGCGCCGATCCCGGCGTAGACGAGGGGCAGCTCGACGTTGTGGAGCGCCGTGGCGCGGGGGAGCAGGTTGAACGTCTGGAAGACGAACCCGATCTCCTTGTTGCGGATGCGCGCCAGCTGGTCGTCGGACATCTTCGAGACGAGGGTGCCGTTGAGCCAGTACTCGCCCGACGTCGGGGTGTCGAGGCAGCCCAGGATGTTCATGAGCGTGGACTTGCCCGAGCCCGACGGGCCCATGATCGCCACGTACTCGTTGCGCGCGATCGCGACGTCCACGCCGCGCAGGGCGCGCACGATCTCGCCGCCCATGTCGTAGTGGCGCTGAATGCCGCGCGTCACGATGACCCACTTGCTCTCGGGCGCGCTGCCGGACTGCTGGACGACGACGGCGCGCTCGGCGGTGCTGCTGAGCGGTGCTTCGGCGGTTTGCTGGCTCACGTGGACCCCGTCTAAGGATTCTTGGTGTCGACCTTCGTCTGCCGCACGACCATCCCGTCCTTGAGGTCACGGATGGCCTGATAGGTGCCGGCCACGATGCGCTCGCCTTCCTTCAGGCCGCTCAGCACCTCGAAGTCGTTCTCCCCGGCTATCCCTACCTTTACGGGCCGGAAGGTCACTTTGTTGTCGGGTCCGACCACGAACACCCCTTCGACGTCCTTCTTGCCCACCTCCACCTTCGGCTTCGCCGGGCCCAGCCCGACCGCCGTATCGGCGTTCTGCAGGGCCTGATTCTCGCGCACCGTGAGGGCGATGATCGGAATGGCCAGCACGTTCTTGCGCGTGGCGGTGATGATCTTGGCCGTGGCGGAGAAGTCCGGGCGCGTGTCCTTGGGGGGATTGAGCAGCCGGATCGTCACCTCGTAATCTACCGCCTGGTCGGTGCTCGTGCTGGAGGACGTGCTCGAGGCGCCGGCCACGGAGCTGTTGGCGATCTCCGTCACCCGGCCCAGGAACGTGGTGTCCGGGAAGGCGTCGATCTGGATCTGGGCCGAGTCGCCGACGGCGATGCGCGCCACGTCCGTCTCGTCCACCTTCACCTTGGTCTCGAGCTGCGACATGTCGCTGATCGTGAGCAGGGTGGCGGCGTCCTTGTTCAGGGTACCCTGGATGGCCGTCTCGCCCTGCTCGACGTTGAGCCGGGTGACCTGGCCCGACATCGGGGCGTAGATCGTGGTCTTGGCGAGCAGCGACCGGGCGTTGTCCAGCGAGGCGTTGGCCTGGTCCACCTGGTGGCCGGCCGACGAGAGCAGGGCCTCGTTCACGTCGAGCTGGTTCTTGAGCTGGTCGAGCGACTCCGGGGTGACGAACTGCGGGTTGGCCTTCTTGAGCTCCTCGGCGCGGTCGTACGCCTGCTGGGCCTGGAGCAGGTTGGCCTTGGCCTGCTGCTGCTGCGCCTGGGCGGAGGCGACGTTGGCCTCCCACTGCTTGACCGTGGCCTCGGCGGTGGACGGGTCGATCTGGAGCAGGAACTGCCCCTGCTTCACCATGTCGCCCTCCTTGACCGCGAGCCGCGTGATGCGGCCCGAGACGTCGGAGCTGACGTCGACCTTGGTGTGGGGGCTGACCTGGCCGCTGGCCGTGACCGAGGCGACGAGGTTGGCGCGCGTGACCGGCTCGATGCGCACGGCAACGCCGGCGTTGGACCGGCGGGCCGCGGCCGTGGCGACCACGGCGCCGATTCCCACGATGACGATCGCGCCAACGATGAATTTCGTGCTCTTCTTCATGGAGGTCCCCGGGGGCTATCGGAGGGGGCGGCCGACCGCGCTCTCGAGCGCGGCGAACGCCTTCTGAAAATCATAAATCGAATTGAGCCGATCCACCTCTGCCTGCACGAACGTTCCGTGGGCCGTCGTGACGTCCAGGTAATTCGCCTGGCCCACCCGGTAACGGTCCTGCGCGTACTGATACTCCTCGCGCGCCTGGTCGGCGTTCTGCTGCCGGAGGGCGATGGTCTTGTACGCGAGCTGCAGATTCAGATACGCCTGCGTGACCTGCGTGCGGGTCTGCAGCTGCTGCGCCCGGAGCTGGTACTGCGTGTTCTCCTTGTTCGCGATCGCCTGCTGGACGCTCTGCTCGCGGTTGAACCCGTCGAAGATGGGGAGCGAGATCGTGGCGTTCAGCGACAGCGGGGAGCGGGTGAAGCGGAAGGGGAACACGTTGTTCGACTTGCGAATGGCGTCGATCCGCGCCGGCGAGAGCGTGGGCGAGCCGCAGCCCACCCCGGCCAGTCCGGCCGATGTGCGAATGGAGTCCAGGGTCAGGCAGCTGCCGTAGCTCTGCAACGCACTGGCCTGGGCCACGTTCACCAGGTAGTCGGAATTCGTGTACTCGTATGAGTTGCCGCCCCAGCCGGTGCTGAGCGAGAGCGACGGGGTGTACCGCGACTGGGCCGAGCGCACGCCCAGGACCGCGGCGCGCTGCTGGGCGCGCAGGGCCTCGATCGCGGGGTTCCGCCCCTCGGCGAGCTGGAGCAGCGAGTCGAGGGCGAAATTCGGCATCGTGGTGCTGAACGTCGTGGTCAGGTGCACGCTGTCGGGTTGCGGGGCGCCGATCTGCTGGTAGAGCGTGGTGA
>JBJKPA010000072.1:0-4858 GCA_046706905.1 Gemmatimonadaceae bacterium | reverse complement strand
GTTATCGGACGAGTCGATCGACGAAGCGGAGCTCAAGCGGCTGCGCAAGCTGGTGAACGAGCGGCTGAAGGAGGCGCAGAAATGATCGCCGCGTGGATGGTCGAGGCGACGATCGCGGCGCTGCTCTTCGCGCTGGGCGCGTCGGTGGCGCAGCGGGTGCTGGGCCTCTATCGCGGCGTGGCGCTGCGGTGGGTGTGGGCGGCGGCGCTCGCGGGATCGCTGGTCGTGCCCGCGCTGTGGGTGGTGCCACGGCACGTGGCGAAGATCTCGACGCCGGCCACGCAGGGGTCGGCGGTCCGCGGCGCCCCGCCCTTCCGGCTGCCGGCGGTTTCGCCAGGCGTGGAGCGCGTGTTGACCGTGGGATGGGCGGCGAGCACCGGCGTGTTCGCGGCCCTGCTGCTGTTCACGCTGGGGCGGTTGGCCGCAGAGCGAGACGAGTGGGACGAGGCGCACGTCGCGGGTGAGCCGCTGGGCGTATCGCGCTCGCTGGGACCGGCGGCCGTGGGGGTGTTCCGCCCCCGCGTGGTGATTCCGCGCTGGGTGCTGGAGTTGGAGCCCGCGGCGCAGCACGCCATCGTGGCCCACGAACGCGAGCACCAGCGCACGCGGGATCCGGCGCTGCTGGTGGCCGGCATGCTCGCGGTGGTGCTGATGCCGTGGAACCCGGGGGTGTGGCTGGCCTGGCGCGGACTGCGGCTGGCGGTGGAGTACGATTGCGACGAGCGCGTGCTGGCGCGCGGAATGGAACGCACGCGCTATGCCGACGTGCTCCTGCAGGCATGGGCCCGGACGCGCGGCACGTGGCTGCCCACGGCGGCGCTGACGCGGGCGTCGGGATTGGGATCGCGGGTTCAACATCTGATGCGGCCGGAGCCGCGGAGACGACATATGAAAACGATCATGGGTGCGGCGCTGGCGGGCCTGTGTCTGGTCGTGGCGTGCGAGACGCCGGCGCCGCAGCGGGTGGCGGGGCCGACCGCGTCGAAGTCGGTGGCCACGGCCGCCGCGACGAACAAGACCCCGCTCCTGTTCATCGACGGGGTGCGGCAGCCGATGCCGGCGACATCAGGCCGGGTGACGTACGATCAGCTCACGAAGCTGCCGCCGTCGGACATCCAGAGCGTCGAAGTGCTCAAGGGCAAGGCGGCCGTGACGCAGTACGGCGCGGACGCCGCGAATGGGGTCATTCTCGTCACGACGAAGAAGACCGCCGGCCGGTGAGCCCCGAATGACGAACCGCCGGACGCCGCTCACCCGGCGTCCGGCGGTCCGTCGTTCACCGCCCCGGCGTCACCTCGGCCACAGCCAGCCGAACACCCCCGCCGTGATCAGCGCGTAGATCAGCCCGTCGAAGGTGCCCTTGAGGGCCAGCGTCCAACCGCGCTGGAACCAGATGGTCTGCTGCCAGAGCGCCAGCGCGTAGCCGAGGAACGCCGCCACGCCCGCGAAGCGGAAGACGGCGAGGTGGCTCGCTCCACCCGGAAGCGCGCGGCCGGCGACGTACGCCGAGCAGGCGCTCACGACGAGCAGGTAGACGAACCAGAGGGTGAGCGGCTTGCCCATGCCGGTGTCGCCGTTCTGCATCACGGTCATCACGACCTTGGGCCCGCGGTTCAGCTTCTCCCTGAACGCCGGCGACTTGAGGTCGTCCATGCTCTTCGCCTTGGGCAGCAGGTAGTCGCCCGGCGGGATCGCGAACGGACGGAGCGCATCGAGGATTCGGTCCTCGTCGGGCACATCGGGATAGTCGCTCTTGTGCCAGGGCAGGACCATGTGGATGATGGAGCTCACCACGAACACGAACACCGCCGACAACAGGATCGGGAGCCACAGGCCGCGCATGCCAACCATGGGGACCTCCGGAATTTGGTGGGGGTGGGGGTGGGGGTGGGGGGCCGCACCGCCGACGCCACAACCGAGCACCGAACGTGCAGCGCGCCGGGCGATCGCGTCAAGTCACGAGGACGTCACATGAGCAAGGGACGGCTGGAAGCGTTCACCGACGGCGTGCTGGCCATCATCATCACGATCATGGTGCTGGAGCTCAGGGTTCCGGCCGGGGACGGGGTGGACGCGCTGCGGCCGATCCTTCCGGTGTTCCTGGTCTATGTCCTGAGCTTCGCGTTCATCGGGATCTACTGGACCAACCATCACCACATGCTGCAGGCGGCGGGGCACATCACGGGCAAGGCCTTGTGGGCCAACCTGCTGCTCCTGTTCTGGCTGTCGCTCACCCCGGTGGTGACGGCGTGGATGGGCCAACACCACCGCTCGCCGGTCCCGACGGCGGTCTACGGCGGCGTGCTGCTGTGCGCGGCGATCTCGTACTCGATCCTGTACCGCACGCTGGTCGCGGCGGCCGGGCCGGACTCGCTGCTGGCCCAGGCGGTGGGGAGCGGGCGCAAGGAGCTGATCTCGGAGCTCATCTACGCTGCGGCGATCCCGCTGGCGTTCGTGAACCCGTGGATCTCGGACGCGGGCTACGTGACCGTGGCGCTGATCTGGATCGTGCCCGACCAGCGGATCGAGTCGCGGCTGGCGCGGGGCTAGCCGGCGCGGACGATGGTGGTGAGGTCGGCGGTGAGCACGAGCCCGTCGCCGACGGTCGCGACGCCGTGCGCTCGGCAAATGCCGCGGCGCCAGCTGCGGAGCGTCACGTCCAGCGTGAGGGCGTCGCCGGCCACGGCCAGGCGGCGCATCCGCACGCGGTCGGCGGCCATGAAGTAGGCAATGGCGTGCTCGGCGGCATCGAGCAGGTCGCGGACGAGGGCGCCGCTGACCTGGGCGAGGGCCTCGAGCACGAGCGTGTGCGGCATCGCGGCCAGCGCGGGCGTGGCGCGCCCGCCCTCCATCCACCATTCGCCGGCGGTGACGCGCTTGTGCCCGATCACGTGGCGGCCGGGCTCCACCACCTCGATCCGGTCCACGAGCAGGAACGGATAGCGGTGCGGCAGGAGATCGAGGAGTTGGGCGGAGTCGAGCGGCGGCATCGAGTGCAAGTTCGCCGGGTTCGCCGGAAAAGCCAACCGGCTGTTCCGGGCACTCGGTGCGCCGGGGATGTTACGAGCCGCCGGGAGAGTCAAACAATCGGGACACGGACAACCGACGGAGGGGACGGACAACAGACGGAGACATCAAAGGGCTTGCAGTAGCGCTGTTTCCCCCCAAAGTCTTCTCCGTTGGTGGTCCGTTCATTCCGTTCGTTGTCCGTGTCCTTGTCGTTAGGCCTCCGGACGGTCTGAGTGACATCCCCGCCAGGAAGATGCACGGAACCCAGGGCTCGGCGACTCAGTTGGAAATCGTGATCGCGACGGACGCGCTTCGGCACCCCGGACAGCCGGACCCGTTGGGCGGGGTCGTCGTGTAGGCCGGAGCGAGCGTGAGCGCGGTGGTGTCGGAGTCGGTCGCGACGCGAATCGTCACCGTGTCGGGCGTGAAGCCGGAAAAGACCACGCCCTGCGCTCCCGTGCACGGCGTGGCCACGGTGCAACTCCAGAGGCGGGACGAATCGCCCGCCGATACCTGCACGCTGGTGACGCGCGCGGCGCCGGCCCCGCCGAGCACTACGTTCAAACGGCCGATGCAGGCCGCGACGTTGCAGACGCGCCCCGTGGGAGTGCTCCTGCCGCAGGCGATCGCGCCGAGCGCAACGGCCGTCGCGAGGCAGAGCAACCCTGCCCTTCGGGCCACACTGTTCATGAAACCAAGATAAGGCCGACGTTGCGGATGGAGATGGACCAGGACCGCTGCTGTTCCTGTCCGGCCAATCGGCAGTTATCCGATGAGGCTCGTGCAGAGTGACCAGCGTGGCTAGTGCGGCGTGATGACGCGCTCAGGGATCGACGGCGGCGGGGCGACGGCCTTCCGCTCGGCCAGCACCTTGGTCACGAACCGCTGGGCCTCGGAGACCCGCTCGACCTCGACGGCGATGGTGTCGATCGCGCGCTCCATGCGGTCGAGCCGGTCGTTGAATCCGCGGTCGGGCACGATCTGCGCGGGCGGCGGCGCCTTGCGCCGGCGGATGAAGGCGGTGGCGATGGCCAGCACGATGACCGTCGCGCTGATCAGCATCGTCATGTAGAACACGAATACCTGGTCACCATTCATGGCCGTCTCCGGGTGGGCGCGGGAGGGAAGGTAGCGTCGGAGGCCCGCCCCGTGCCCTACGGCGCGGCCGCGCCGGCCGTTTCACGAGGCGGAACCGCGGGCCCGGGCATGGGGTTAACCTCCCATATCCCAAGCTGCTACCGGAGCACCGTTCCATGACCGAATCGTTCACCACCAGGTGGTCCCCCCGCCTGCTGAGCGTCGTCCGCATCGTCTTCGCCTTCACCTTCATAGCCCACGGCACCCAGAAGCTGTTCGGCTACCCCGGCAGCGGGCAGCCCTTCGTGCACGACTGGTTCACCCTGTTCGGGTGGGCCGGCATGCTGGAAACCTTCGGCGGCACCCTGCTCCTCCTCGGGCTGTTCACGCGCCCCGTGGCGTTCCTGCTCGCGGGCGAGATGGCCGTGGCCTACTTCACGCAGCACGCGCCCGGCGGGTTCTGGCCGATCCTGAACCACGGCGAGCTGGCGGTGCACTACAGCTTCTTCTGGCTCTACCTGGCGCTGGTGGGCGGCGGGGCGTGGAGCCTGGACGCGCTGATCAGACGCCGGCGAGGACGGGCGACTCCGCGGGGCGCTTGACCACCCGCCCGCCCTGGATCACAAATGTGATTGACTCCGAGGTGAGGGCGTGGATGTCGGCCAGCGGGTCCACCGACGTGATCGCCACGTCGGCCAGCTTGCCCGCCTCGAGCGTGCCCACGCGGTCCTGCCAGCCCAGGCACTCGGCGGCGGTGCGCGTGGTGGCGACG
>JBJKPA010000071.1:0-7278 GCA_046706905.1 Gemmatimonadaceae bacterium | reverse complement strand
CGTTGCGTGTCACACGCGCCCCGGAAGCAGCCGGGCCGCCGACGGGTCCCACATCGCATATGCCGGGCTTCCGGGCGTCAGCCCCTCGGGCGCGTCCTCGGGACGCAGGTGGGCCACGATCTCGGTGCCGTCCGCCGTGCGCAGCGTGCACCGCAGCACCGGTCCCAGGAAGATCGTGCCGACCACCGTGTCCGGGGTGGTCGGTTGGCCCTAGACCGGGGCGACGGCGACGCGGCCGCGCGCGGGTGGGACGTCCGTCGTGCCGCCGGCGCCGGGAATGAGGTTCGCCAGTCCGATGAATCCCGCCACGAACACCGTTGCCGGCTCGTCGTAGATCTCCCGCGGACTGCCGATCTGCTCCACGCGGCCGGCGTTCATCACCGCGATGCGGTCGGACATCGTGAGCGCTTCTTCCTGGTCGTGCGTCACGTAGACGAACGCGATCCGGACCTCGCGCTGGATGCGCTTCAGCTCGAGCTGCATCGCCTGGCGCAGCTTGAGGTCGAGCGCGCCCAGCGGCTCGTCGAGCAGCAGCGCCTTGGGGTAGATCACCAGCGCCCGCGCCAGCGCCACGCGCTGCTGCTGGCCGCCGGAGAGCTGCGCCGGCTTGCGCGCCGCGAGATCGCCCAGCCGCACCACCTCGAGCAGCTCGCGCACGCGCCGGTCCACCTCGCCCGCCTCGACGCGCTGGCTGCGCGGCCCGAACGCGACGTTGTCGTATACCGTGAGATGCGGGAAGAGCGCGTACTGCTGGAACACCGTGTTCACGTTCCGCCGGTAGGGCGGCACGCGCGACACGTCCTGGCCGTCCAGCAGCACCCGTCCGCCCGTGGGCTGCTCGAATCCCGCGATCATGCGCAGCGTGGTGGTCTTGCCGCACCCGCTGGGGCCGAGCATCGAGAAGAACTCGGCGCGTCCGATCGCGAAGTCGGCGTCGTGTACGGCGACGACGTCGCCGAACCGCTTGGAGACGTGGTCGAGGGCGATCACGGGTTCGGCGGGCGAAGCGGCGCCTGAGGCGGGGGCAGGGGCGTTGGACATCCGGGTGGGACTCTACGGACCGCGCCCGGCCGGAGCAAGACGCCTCGTGCTGGCGGGAGTTCCCGGCGGTCGGCAATTTCCACTGCATGGCCGATGCCGTCGCCGCGCTGAATGCCGCGCTCGCCGATCGCTACCGTCTCGAGCGGGAGTTGGGACGGGGCGGCATGGCCACGGTGTACGTCGCGCACGACGTGCGCCACGATCGCCAGGTCGCCGTCAAGGTGCTCCGCCCCGAGCTGTCGGCCGCCATCGGCGGGGAGCGGTTCCTGGCCGAGATCCGGACCACGGCGCGGCTCCGCCATCCGAACATCCTGCCGCTCTTCGACTCCGGCGATGCCGGCGGGGCGCTCTACTACGTGATGCCGCTGGTCCAGGGTGAATCGCTGCACGCGCGGCTGGCGCGGGACGGGACCCTTCCATTGGACGAAGCCCTGCAGGTCACCCGCGAGGTGGCCGACGCGCTCACGCACGCTCACGCGGCCGGCATCGTGCACCGCGACATCAAACCGGAGAACATCCTGCTCGAGGGCGGGCACGCGCTCCTCACCGATTTCGGAATCGCGCGCGCGGTGGACGCCGACGGCGACGTGCGACTGACCGCCACCGGCCTCGCCCTCGGCACGCCGCTCTACATGAGTCCGGAGCAGTCGGCGGGCGACCCGCTCGTCGACGGGCGGAGCGACCTGTACAGCCTCGCCGCGGTGCTCTTCGAGATGCTCGCCGGCCGGCCGCCGTTCGTCGGCAAGTCGCCGCAGGCGATTCTCCTCCAGCGCTTCACGCAGCCGGCGCCCCGCGTCTCGACGCTCCGCCCCGACGTTCCGGCGGCGATTGACGCCGCCGTCGACCGGGCACTGACGCGCGACCCGGCGGAGCGCCAGCCGTCGGTCGAGCGCTTCGCCGCCTCGCTCGTTGCCGACGCGACCGGCGCGCGCTCGGCCGCCGCGGACCGGTCGATCGCCGTGCTCCCGTTCGAGGACATGAGCGCCGACCGCGGCGAGGAATATTTCGGCGACGGCATCGCCGAGGAGATCATCAACGCGCTCACCCGCCTGCCCGGACTGCGCGTCGTGGCCCGCACGTCGTCGTTCTCGTTCAAGGGAAGGCGCGAGGACCTGCGCGCCGTGGGCGAGAAGCTCGGTGTCGCCACGGTGCTCGAAGGAAGCGTGCGGCGCGCCGGCAACCGGTTGCGCATCACGGCGCAGCTCATCTCGACGGCCGACGGCTACCATCTCTGGTCGGAGCGGTACGATCGCGAAGTCGCCGACATCTTCGCGGTGCAGGACGAGATCGCGGCCGCCATCGCCGAGAAGATGCAGCTTACCTACGTCCGCCCCGAGCGGGGCGACGGGACTCCGGCGACCACCCGCGACGTCGAGGCCTATGAAGCCTATTTGAAGGGGCGGGCGCTGCTCGCGCGACGCGGCGTCGCGTTGATCGACGCCCTGGCGTGCTTCGAGCGCGCCGTCGCGCTCGACCCGGCGTCCGCGCAGTCCCACGCCGCGCTGGCCGAGACGCTCTGGATGCTCGCGTACTACGACTTCAGGCCCGTCGCGGATACGATTCCCCGGGCTCGGGAGGCGCTGCGGCGGGCGTTCGAGCTGGAGCCGGACCTGCCCGAGGCGCTGGGCACGAGCGGCAACATCGCCGTCACCGTCGATTGGGATGTGGCGGCGGCGCGCGACTTCTACGAACGTGCCCTCCGTGCCAAGCCGCAGCTCTCGGAAGTCAGAGTCAACTACGCGATTCGCGTGCTGGCGACGCTGCACGAGGCCCCCGACCGCGTGGCCGCCCATTTCCGGCGCGCCATGGATGACGACCCGCTCAGCGCTCTGACCGCGGCCGCGGCCGCCCTCGGCCTCACCAGCGTGGGCAGGGTCGAGGACGCGGTGGCGTCCGGCCAACGCGCGGTGGATCTCGATCCGACGTCGTTCGTCGGTCATATGGGGCTGGCGTGGGCGGTGTCCATCGCCGGCGATCACGCCCGCGCCCTTCGTGAGGCCGCGCTGGCGGTTCAGCTCTCGGGGCGTCATCCCTGGCCGTTGGCCGTGACGACGCGGGCCCTTGCAGCGGCCGGCGAGACCGCGCGCGCTGCGGCCGTCCACGACGAGCTGCGGGCGCGGGCGGTGAGCGGCTCCGTTCCCGCGGTGTGGCTCGCCATGTCGGCGCTCGCGCTGGGGCGCGACGAAGAGGCGTTCGAGCATGCGATGCGTTCGGTGGAGAATCGCGACCGCATCGGCCCGTGGATCACGACCTTCCCCGACATCGGCGGGCTGAAGCGCCACCCGCGCTACCCGGAGCTGCTGCGCAAAGCCGGGCTCTGACCCCACTCGCGCCCGCCGCTGCAACCGGCCAATTTCCGGAGGTGACTCACTCCCGTCTCTTTCCGGAGCGGCCTCCATGCCCCGACTGCGTCAGATGATCCTCGGCGCCGCGACCTTCGCTTTCGCCGCCGCCCTGCCGGCCGTCGTCCGCGCTCAGCGCGAGAATCCCTTCGCCCGGCCCAGCACGCTTCCCTTCCAGGCCCCGCCCTTCGACCAGATCCGCGACAGCGACTACGAGCCCGCCTTCGAGCAGGGCATGCGCCAGCAGATGGCCGAGATCGACGCCATCGCCAACAACGCCGCCGCGCCTACCTTCGAGAACACCATCGTCGCGGTGGAGAAGTCCGGCCGGATGCTCGACCGGGTGAACGAGGCGTTCAACGGCGTCGTGCAGGCCAACACGAACCCGACGCTCGACAGCGTCCAGGCCGTGGTCACGCCGCAGCTCGCCGAGCACCACGACGCGATCTACCTCAACGCCAGGCTGTTCGCGCGCGTGAAGGCGATCTACGACCAGCGCGCGAAGCTGAAGCTCGATCCCGAATCGCGCATGCTGCTCAGGGTCTACTACGAGAACTTCGTGCGCGACGGGGCCAACCTGTCCGACGTCGACAAGGCACGCCTCCGCGAGATCAACAAGGAAGAAGCGTCGCTCATGACCGCGTTCGAGCAGAAGCTGATTGCGGGCACCAAGGCGGGCGCGTTCGTCACCGACAAGCGCTCCGATCTCGCCGGACTCACCGACGCCGAGATCGCCGCCGCGGCGCACGACGCCGAGAACCGCGGGCTCACGGGCAAGTACCTGATCCCGCTCCAGAACACCACCCAGCAGCCGCTCCTCGCCGTGCTCACCGACCGCGCGGTGCGCAAGCAGATATTCGAGAACTCCACGCATCGCACCGAGCGTGGCGACGCCAACGATACCCGCGCCACCATCCTGCGCATCGCCAAGCTGCGCGCCGAGAAGGCGCATCTGCTCGGCTTCGCCAACTACGCGGCGTACGTGCTGGACGACCAGATGGCCAGGACGCCGCAGGCCGTCTACAAGTTCCTCGACCAGCTCGTGCCGCCCACGGCCGCCAAGGCCGCCGACGAGGCCCGGCAGATCCAGGCCGCGATCGACAAGGACGGCAAGTCCTTCAAGCTGGAGCCGTGGGACTGGGAGATGTACTCCGAGCAGGTGCGCAAGACCCAATACGACCTCGACCAGAACGAGCTGAAGCCCTACTTCGTGCTCGACAGCGTGCTGAAGAACGGCGTGTTCTACGCCGCCAACAAGCTGTACGGCATCACCTTCAAGCAGCGCCACGACATTCCGGTCTACCAGAAGGACGTGAAGGTGTTCGAGGTGTTCGACCACGACGGCTCGCCGCTGGGGCTCATCTACTTCGACTACTTCAAGCGCGACAACAAGGCCGGCGGTGCCTGGATGGACAACTTCGTGCAGCAATCGAAGCTGCTCGGCACGAAGCCCGTGATTTACAACGTGGCCAACTTCACCAAGCCGGCGCCCGGCGAGCCCGCGCTGCTCACCTTCGACGACGTCACCACGATGTTCCACGAATTCGGCCATGCGCTGCACGGGCTGTTCGCGAGCCAGGAGTACGAGACGCTCTCGGGCACCAACGTGGCGCGGGATTTCGTGGAAATCCCGTCGCAGTTCAACGAGCACTGGGCGCTGTACCCGCAGGTGCTCGAGCACTACGCCGTGAACTACAAGACCGGCCAGCCGATCAGCCAGGCGCTGGTGGACAGGATCAGGAAGTCGCAGACCTGGAACCAGGGCTACAGCCTGGGCGAGCTGCTGGCCGCGTCGGAGCTGGACATGCAGTGGCACACCCTGCCGGCCAGCGAGACCGTGGCCAACGTGGACAGCTTCGAAGTCGCGTCGCTGAAGACCACGCACACCGACTTCCCGCACGTGCCGCCGCGCTACCGCTCCACGTACTTCCTGCACATCTGGGCCAACGGCTACGCGGCGGGCTACTACGCCTATCAGTGGACCGTGATGCTCGACGACGACGCCTTCGCCTGGTTCACACAGCACGGCGGGCTCACGCGGGCCAACGGGCAGCGGTTCCGCGACCTCATCCTGTCGCGCGGACACACCGAGGATTACGGGCCGATGTTCCGCTCCTTCTACGGCAAGGACCCCGACATCGGGCCCATGCTCAAGGACCTCGGCTTCCCGCCGGCGAAGGGCGGGGGCGGCTAGGGGCGCAGGTAGAGGCCGATCACCGAGGCGAGCACGACCGCCCAGGCGGCGAACAGCCACCGGGTCTGCTCGCCGAGGCGGCGTTCGAGCTCGACGCGCATCTCGGCCAGGCGCTGCTCGATCGCAGTGCCGCTGGCGCCCGCCGCCCGGCCGCCGCATGTTTGGCCGATGCCGGACGACGCCGCCCGCCTAGCCGCCGCCCTCGCCGACCGCTACCGCATCGAGCGCGAGCTCGGCCAGGGCGGCATGGCCACGGTCTATCTCGCCCACGACCTCAAGCACGATCGCAAGGTCGCGATCAAGGTCCTCAAGCCCGAGCTCGCCGCCGTCCTCGGCGCCGAGCGGTTCGTGACCGAGATCCGCACCACCGCGGCCCTCCAGCACCCCAACATCCTGCCGCTCTTCGACTCCGGCGAGGCCGGCGGATTCCTGTACTACGTCATGCCCTACGTCGAGGGCGAGACGCTGCGCACCAAGCTCGACCGCGAGACCCAGCTCAGCGTGGACGAGGCGGTGCGGATCACCACCGAGGTCGCCGACGCGCTGCAGTACGCCCATGAGCACGGCGTCGTGCACCGCGACATCAAGCCCGAGAACATCCTCATCCATGCCGGCCGCCCCATGGTGGCCGACTTCGGCATCGCGCTCGCCGTCTCGGCCGCCGCCGGCGGGCGCATGACCGAGACCGGACTCTCGCTCGGCACCCCGCACTACATGTCGCCCGAGCAGGCGACCGCCGAGAAGACGATCACCAACCGCAGCGACGTCTACTCGCTGGCCAGCGTGCTGTACGAGATGCTGACCGGGCAGCCGCCGCACCTCGGCGGATCGGCGCAGCAGATCATCATGAAGATCGTGACCGAGCAGGCCGCTCCGGTCACGCAGATGCGGCGCGCCGTGCCGCCCAACGTCGCGGCGGCCGTGGCCCGCGCGCTGGAGAAGCTCCCCGCCGACCGGTTCGACGGCGCGAAGGCGTTCGCCGACGCGCTGCGCGACCCCCACTTCTCGACCGCGGCGGTCGGCGGTGTGGCGATGGGCGCCGGCGACGCGCGGTGGCGTACGATGGCGCTCGCGGCCGGCGGCGTCGCGGTGGCGCTGCTGGGCACGACGCTCTGGGGTTGGCTCCGGCCGCGGCCCTCGGCCGAAGCTCCGCCGGAGATGCAGTTCTACGTCCAGGGCGACTCGAACTTCTCCGTCACCAACAACTGCTGCGGCCCCTCGCTGGCCATCTCGGCCGACGGCCGGCGCATCGTGTTCATGGTCCAGGCGGGCGACAGCTCGATGTTCTACCGCCGCGATCTGGGCGACGTCACGGCGCACCCCATTCCCGGCACCAGGGGCGGGCGGACACCCTTCCTCTCGCCCGACGGCCGCTGGCTGGGCTTCGTCCGGCAGAATACGCTCATGAAAGTGGACGTCGCGAACGGCGGGGCACCGCTCACCATCGGCCCCGCGGAGGCGGCCCAGGTGCGCGGTGCCTCGTGGGCCGATGACGGGTACATCTACTTCACGCCCCGTCTCAACGGCCCGCAGCCGATCTACCGCGTGAGCGCCGAGGGCGGCGATCCGCAGGCCTTCTCGCGCCCCGATACGGCCATCGAGATCGGACGTGCCGTTCCGCATGTGCTGCCGGGAAGTCGCGTGCTGCTCTACGCCACCTCGCCCAGGAGCGGCGGCGACGCCAACGCGTGGGTCGTGGCG
>JBJKPA010000070.1:0-3180 GCA_046706905.1 Gemmatimonadaceae bacterium | reverse complement strand
CTGATGTTCATATGGGGCATGCCGGCCTACCGCCGCACGCTGGCCACCCGGGGCGACTGAGCCCCCCGAGCCCCGGCCCCTTGACGCGGGGCCTCCCGGTTGTAGCGTAGCCCCGCGGGCCGGAGGGACGCCCCTCGCCAGGCCGAGCCGCCCCGGGCTTACAGGAGACCGCCATGCTTGCGCTGCGCATGCGCCAGAAGGACGCCGAGTTCTATTTCGTGAGCTACCCGGCCGAGGAGCTCCTCCGCCAGGTGCGGTTCATCAGCCGCTACTACGGCGGGCGCGGCGAGGCCATCGGCGGCGAGGAGCGCCGCGCCGAGCCCGACGACGTCGAGCGCTTCATCCATACGATCGAACGCGGCTCCGACGCCTTCCAGCGCGAGCTCAGCCGCCGCAAGGTGCGCCAGATCCGCGACTTCTATCGCAACGAGGCCGACCAGCCGGTCATCCCCGGCGCCGTGCTGCTCTTCTCGCCCGAGACCCTGCGCTTCCGGTCGCTGCCCGGCCAGGACCGCGTGGGCCACCTCGAGGAGCCCGACACCCCCTTCCTCATCATCGACGGCCAGCACCGCCTGGCCGGGCTCCATTTCTACCTCGAGGAGCCGGACGCCAACCCGCGCATCGATGTCCCCTGCGTCATCTTCGACGGCAAGACGGCCGACTTCGCCACCGAGATGTTCGTGGTGATCAACTCCACGCACACCAAGATCAACAAGAGCCACCTCATCGATCTCTACGAGAAGATCGAGTGGGGCACCGACGACCTGAAGAAGTACACGGCGCGGCTCGTCCGCCGCCTGTACGAGGAGGGGGACTCGCCGCTCCAGTATCACGTCAACATGCTGGGCGGGCGGTCGCAGCAGGACCTCTGGATCAACCAGGCGCAGGTGTTCTCGGAGGTGCACCGCTTCGTGTCGCGTCCGTCGGCGGAGGCGTGGATCACCGACGGCCGTGGGCGGAGCGAGGAGCGCGGGTACGCGCTCTTCCGCGACGTCCTCCGCGCCGCGCGCGGGGCGTTCGGCGACGCGTGGGGCGACAACAAGCGCTACATGGTGACCCGCGACGTCACGCTCAAGGCGCTGCTGCGGCTGTGCGAGAACGTCGTCGACGGCGCCGACCGCATGGGCGTCTCGCCGGGGATGGACCTGGGCGCGCCGCTCGCCGGTGCGTTCGCGCCCTGGCGCGAGCTGGTCCGCGACTTCCGCCGCGAGGGGTTCTACGAACGGTTCCCGGCGGCGGGGCAGGCCCAGCGGGTGGAGAAGGTGCGGTCGCGGCTGGCGCGCGAGGCGGGTATCGGCTGACGCCTCGCGGTCAGGCCATCCGGATCCACTTCATCAGTTCGTCGAAGTTCGGCCGCTTGCCGTACATGAGCAGCCCCACGCGGTAGATCCGCGCCGACACCCAGATCGCCCCCCAGCACGCCACGGCGAGCCCGGCCAGCGTGGCCGCGATCTCCGGCCACGGTACGGTGATCAGCGACATGCGCAGCGGCATGACGATCGGTGCCGTGAACGGCACCCACGACACGGCCTTGGCCAGCGTGCTCGACGGGTTGGCGAGCACCGGGCCCATGAAGATGATCCCCGCGATGAGCGGGATCATCACCGGCATCTGCGCCTGCTGCACGTCCTCCTGATTGCTCACCATCGCGCCCACGGCGGCGAACAGCGACGTGTAGAACATGAAGCCGAGGACGAAGAAGAGCAGGAGCGCGACGCCGACCATCGGGGACACGGTCGGCATGTGGAGGTTCGCCCTGGCCAGCGCGGGCCCGCCGAACGCGTCGATGGCCTGCAGGCCGAACGCGAACAGCGCCACGCCGCACACGACCCACACGAACACCTGGGTGAGTGCCACGCAACCGATGCCGAGGATCTTCCCGGCCAGGAGTTGGTCGGGCTTCACGCTCGACACCACCACCTCGGCCACGCGCGTCGTCTTCTCCTCGAGCACGCCGCGCAGCATGTTCTGCCCGTACAGCGCGATCATCATGTAGAGGATGATCGCACCGATGTAGCCGAACACGACGCTCGACATCCCGCCGCCCGCCTCGCGGCCCTTGTTGGTGATCTTGTCGGTCTGGAGGTTGAGCTTCACGCCGGTGAGCGCGGCCACGGTATCCGGGTTCATCCCGGCCTTCTCCAGGCGCATGTCGAGCACGCTCTTGCGCAGCGTGGCCGTGAGGCTCGCGATGTCGGCCAGCGACGAGGCGTTGCGCCCCGCGTACTCGGCGCCCGTGCCGGCGAGCGTCGTGCTGTCGAGCACGAGATAGCCCTCGGCGCCGTGCTGCATGACCGTCTGTGTGGCCCGGTCCTCCGCCGCCGGCAGCTTGTCCGGAGCGACCGTGGTCACCCGCGGCTTCGGGCTCGTGGAGTCGGACGCCGCCAGCGCCTTCGCGACGCGCGCGCCCAGATCCGTGCCTGTGGCGTCGAGCACGATCACGTTGGCGACGTTCGACGAGGACTTGGTGCGCGCGGCGAGCAGCGTCGGCAGGACGATGATCGCCGCCATGAACACCGGGCCCAGGAACGTGACGACCAGGAACCACCGCGACCGCACCCGCTCGAGGTATTCCCGCTTGAAGACGACGAGGATCTTACCCATGGCCACTCATCCCCGGCTCGACACCCGCGGCGCCGACCCGATCGAGGAAGATCTGATGTAATGACGGTTGAATGAGCTCGAACCGGCTGATCCGGGCGCCGCCGCGCACGACGCGCTGCAGGAGTTGCTGCGGGTCGGCCTGCGGGGCGAGTTCGATCTCGAAGTACTGGTTCTGATCGTCGAACTTGGACACGAGCGAGCGGTCCTCGAGCACGGGGAGCACGACGGCCCGCCCGTCGCCGTCGAGGGCCAACGCCACGTTGTGAATGCCGTGCTCCGCCTTCACGTCGGTCAC
Source organism: Gemmatimonadaceae bacterium (assembly GCA_046706905.1). Taxonomy (GTDB): domain Bacteria; phylum Gemmatimonadota; class Gemmatimonadetes; order Gemmatimonadales; family Gemmatimonadaceae; genus JAGWRI01. The sequence goes on along the minus strand of JBJKPA010000070.1, from coordinate 281 downwards.
CCGGCCGTCGAGCACCTTCTGCCCCTTGGCGATGATGCACACCGAGTCGCAGATGCGCTCGGCGTTGTCCATCATGTGCGTGCTGAAGATCACCGTCTTGCCGCGGTCGCGGAGGTCGATCACGGTGTCCTTGAGCGCCTGCGCGTTGATCGGGTCGAGCCCGCTGAACGGCTCGTCGAGGATCACCACGTCGGGGTCGTGCAGCAGCGTGCCGATGAACTGCACCTTCTGCTGCATGCCGCGCGACAGCTCGTCGATCTTCGCCGTGCCCCAGTCGCGCT